>JALTPW010000870.1 GCA_026999335.1 Chromatiales bacterium | reverse complement strand
GCAGGCTGCGAATCTGGCGAATCATGAGCACGTCATGACGCTGGTAGTAACGACGATTGCCGCGACGCTTGACGGGCTTCAGTTGGGGAAACTCTTGCTCCCAATAACGCAACACATGGGGCTTGACCCCGCACAGCTCACTGACTTCGCCAATGGTAAAGTAGCGCTTGCCGGGGATTGTGGGTAATTCGCTATTATTGGCGACTTCCAGCATAGGCCTCTACTCTGGCCTTGAGTTTTTGGCCAGGTCTGAACGTCACCACACGACGGGCAGAGATGGGAATCTCCTCACCCGTCTTGGGATTGCGCCCGGGACGTTCATTTTTGCTGCGGAGGTCAAAATTGCCAAACCCCGACAGCTTGACTTGCTGTCCGGTCTCCAGGGCATCCCTGATTTCCGCAAAGAATAGTTCGACGATTTCCTTGGCCTCGCGCTTGTTAAGGCCCAGTTCTTCATAGAGCCTTTCGGCCATGTCCGCTTTGGTTAACGCCATACACCCTAATCTCTCATTATTCTCTCAGCGTTGCGCCCAACTCGCCGGTCAGCACCGACAGTATCCGTGATAGCGCACGGTCAATGTCACCGTCCTCGAGTGTGCGCGACTGATCTTGGAACGTCAAGCCAAATGCAATGCTTTTTCTTCCTGAATCAACACCTTCGCCCTCATAGACGTCAAACAGATGAAAGCACTTAAGGGTCGGATCGGCATTCTCTCGAACCACCTCCTCCAGCGCCGCAGCCGTAATTCCGTGATCGACAAGCAGGGCCAGATCACGACGGATGGCAGGGTAACGGGAGACCGGCGTGAAGTGCGGAACCGCCACCTGATCAAAACACGATAGGTGCAGTTCAAACACAAAAGCGCGCTGAGTGATGCCGATTTCCTTCTCGATGCCGGGGTGGATCGCGCCGATCCAGCCGACTGCCTGCCCGCCACGCAGGATCCGCGCCGACTGCCCGGGGTGCAGTGCCGGGTGCGATTCCGGCACAAAGCGAAAATCGCCAAGCTCACCCGTGCTGGCCAGCAAGGCCTCCAGGTCACCCTTGAGGTCGTAGAAATCGACGCTACGCATGGGCTCACCCCACTGCTCCGGATACAGTGGCCCGGAAATAAGTCCGGCGATACATCTTTCTTGCGATAATTCATCACCTTGACGTACAAATTTCAAACCAGTCTCGAATAACCTGACGCCGCTCTGCTGACGGTTGAGGTTGTAGGCAAGGGTCTTGACCAGGCCCGGCCAGAGGCTGGTTCGCATCACCGACATGTCTTCGGAGATGGGGTTGGCAAGGCGCACCGGGTTTGCATGGGGATCCAGCGCCTTGAGCAGGCCCGGCTCGACGAAGCTATAGGTGATGGCCTCCTGATAACCACGGTCGACCAGGATCTGCTGCAGACGCGTCACCGGCACCCGCCCCTCGGGCTGCGGCTGCATGATGGCGCTGGCCTGCGGACGACTGCTGGGCAGCGATTCGTAACCGTGGATACGGGCAATCTCCTCGATCAGATCCACCTCGATGTCCATATCGAAACGGAAACTGGGCGGCAGCACATCCCAGCCCTCCTCCACGGCGGTCAGGGTCATGCCCAGGCGGCCGAGGATATCCTCCACTTCCGTGTCCGGCACCTCGGTACCGAGGATACGCCGGATGCGCTGGCGGCGCAGCCGTATGGCCGCCTGCTGCGGCAGGTGTTCGGCCTGTATGACTTCGCTCACCGGGCCGGCCCGACCACCGACGATTTTCAGCAGCAATGCCGTGGCCCGCTCCAGCGCCATACGCTGCAACTGCGGATCGACTCCACGCTCGAAACGGTGCGAGGAATCCGTATGCAGACCGTAGCGACGGGCACGCCCGGCCACGCACAGCGGATTGAAGAAGGCACTTTCGAGAAAGATGTTGCGCGTAGCATCGCCAACGGCGGAGTCCTGCCCCCCCATGATGCCGGCCAGAGCCTGTGGATCACTCGCATCGGCGATGACCAGGGTAGCGGCCTCGAGCGCAATCTCCTGCCCGTCCAGCAGGGTGATTTTTTCCCCGGCCATGGCATGCCGCACGCTCAGCCCGCCGTCGAGGCGGTCGAAATCGAAGGCGTGCATAGGCTGGCCCAGTTCGAGCAACACGAAGTTAGTAACATCGACCACCGGCCCCAGGCTACGCAGGCCACTGCGGCGCAGGGCTTCCTGCATCCACAGGGGCGTCACCGCCGCCGGATCGATATTTTCGATAACGCGCCCCGCATAGCGGGGACAGTCCTCACCCGCCTCGACCTGCAGGGGAAAAATTGTCTCCACGGTCGCCTCGATCTCGGGCACGATCTTGGTTGTGACCCCGGTACGGGCAACCACACCGACTTCACGCGCCACGCCGGCAATGCTCAGGCAATCGCCACGGTTGGGTGTCAGGCCCAGCTCGATGGTGTTGTCGTCGAGGTGCAGGTATTGACGGATGTCGGCACCCACGGGGGCATCGACCGGCAGGGTCATCAGACCATCGGCGCTCTCGGCCAGGCCCAGCTCGGCCGCAGAACACAACATGCCGAAGGACGGCACGCCGCGCAGCTTGGCCTGTTTGATCTGCATGCCGCCCGGCAGACGGGCGCCGACCCGGGCCACCGGTGCCTTCATGCCCACCACGACATTGCTGGCGCCGCAGACGATCTGCAACGGCTCGTCCTGGCCCACATCGACAGCGCAGACATTGAGCTTGTCGGCATCGGAATGCGCTTCAATGGCCGTCACCTGCCCCACCACGGTATCGGTGAATTCGCCGGCAACGGGCTCGACGGCCTCCACCTCCAGTCCGGCCAGGGTCAGCAGCCGGGCCAGCTCGTCGGTGCCGATGTCCGGGTTCGCCCACTCGCGGAGCCAATGTTCACTGAACTTCATCTCTTTTGTTTCCCTAGTCCGGCATGGCCGGAATATTTTATATTTCAGTCCGCAAATACATGCGAATGAACGCGAATAGAGTCAACGACTCAGCTCGTTACAGAACCATGAAATTCACAAGCGTGTACCTGTTTGTGCGCACAGCGCACACTACAACCTGCCCGTAGCGTGCGCCGTGCGCACCATGCCCCCTGACCATGAATGCCGCTCAATGACAAAAAGACATGGAATCCCGGCTTTACATTTCATCAACGCATTTTTTTGTTCAGGGCAGTTTGCGTCAATTCGCGTTCATTGGTGGACTAACAAACCCTAACGAAACTGCCTAAGAAAGCGCAGATCATTTTCAAAAAACAAGCGCAGGTCGTTGACGCCGTAGCGCAACATGGCCAGCCGCTCGACGCCCATGCCAAAGGCAAAACCGGTGTATTTTTCGTTGTCGATATCGACATGCTCAAACACCCTGGGATGCACCATGCCGCAGCCCAGCACCTCCAGCCAGCCGGTGTGGCTGCACACGCGGCAGCCTTTGCCGGCGCACATCACACACTCGATGTCGGCCTCCGCAGAAGGCTCGGTGAAGGGAAAATAGGACGGCCGGAAACGTATCTTCAGATCCTGCTCAAAAAAGTTGCGCAGGAAGTCATCAAGGATGCCCTTGAGGTCGGCAAAGGTGACATGCTCGTCCACCAACAGGCCTTCGATCTGATGAAACATGGGCGTGTGGGTCAGATCGGAGTCGCAGCGATAGACACGGCCCGGGGCAATGATGCGCAGTGGCGGCTGACGCTCTTGCATGACACGGATCTGCACCGGCGAGGTATGGGTTCGCAATACGGTGTGCGCATCGAAATAGAAGGTATCGTGCATGGCGCGCGCGGGATGCGATTCGGGAATATTCAGCGCCTCGAAGTTGTGGTAATCGTCTTCGATTTCAGGCCCTTCAGCGACTTCGAAGCCGAGCTGTGAGAATAGGCTTTCGATGCGTTGCAAGGTGCGCGTGACGGGATGTAGTCCACCCATCTGCTGACCGCGTCCCGGCAGGCTGACGTCAAGGGTCTCGGCGTTGAGTCTGGCCGCCAGCGCCGCCTGCTGGAGGATATCGCGACGATCTTCGATCATCTGCTGCACGGCCTGTTTCGCCGTATTAATGACCTTGCCCGCCTCACGACGTTCCTCGTGGGGTAGTTTGCCCAGCGATTGCATCTGCGCCGTCATTTCACCCTTTTTGCCCAGATAACGCACCCGTACCTGATCCAGCTGGATCAGGTCTTCGGCATTGCGCACGGCCTCGGCGGCCTGCTGGACGAGTTCATCTACCTGTTGCTGCAAATCGTTCTGCACCTTGTATTCCCCACGTCCGGACGACGGACAGACATCCGGGTTAAAACGAGAAAAGGGGAAAGGTGTCGGCCTTTCCCCTCTTTACACACTTTCAACCTGAAACCATGGATTCAGATCTAATTCAACATTGCAGCCCGCAGATCAGACTGCGCCGTCGATCCGGCCTTAGGCTGCGAGGCTGGCTTTGGCTTTTTCGGCCAGCTGGGCGAAAGCGCCCTTGTCGTGCACGGCCATATCGGCCAGTACCTTGCGATCGATTTCGATGGTGGCTTTCTTCAGACCGTCGATCATGCGGCTGTAGGACAGACCACACTCACGCGCCGCAGCGTTGATACGGGCGATCCACAGCGCACGAAACTGACGCTTGCGCTGACGACGGTCACGATAGGCGTACTGACCGGCCTTGGTGACGGCCTGTACCGCGACGCGATAGACATTCTTGCGACGGCCGCTGTAACCCTTGGCCTTTGCAATAACCTTTTTATGCTTGGCGCGCGCCTGCACACCACGTTTGACTCTTGCCATGATTCTTTACCTTCTGTCTTGAACAGTGAGTTGAGCAGTCGATTAAATATACGGAAGCATACGGTTGATCATACGCACGTCCGCATCATGAACCCTGTTCGGCGAACGCAGCTGACGCTTACGTTTGGTGCTCTTCTTGGTAAGAATATGGCGGCGGTGCGACTGGTTACGCTTGAGTCCGCCGGACGCCGTGCGTTTGAAACGCTTGGCGGCGCCACGGTTGGTTTTCATCTTAGGCATGGTAAAACTCCGCATTTGGTGGGGATCCGCATCAATGACTGTGCATCCCCGGATTTAAAAACACGCATTTTCGACTGGCGATCCAGGCGGCCTAATGCCCGACCGACAGCAGCGTGATGGGTACTCCATTAAACAACAATGGGGTACTAGTTCTTTTTGGGCGCCACGACCATGACCATCAGACGACCTTCCATCCTCGGACGTTGTTCAACGTTACCGATTTCTTTCAGATCTTCCTCGACCCGCTGCAACAGCTTGAGGCCGAGTTCCTGATGGGCCATTTCGCGCCCACGAAAACGCAGGGTAACCTTTACCCGGTCTCCGTTATTGAGGAAACGTGTCAGGTTGCGTAGTTTGACCTGATAGTCTCCGATGTCCGTTCCTGGACGAAACTTGATTTCCTTGACCTGAACCTGCTTCTGCTTCTTCTTTGCCGCATGGCGTTTCTTGTTCTCTTCGAACAGGAACTTGCCGTAATCCATGATACGGCACACAGGAGGGGCTGCATTCGGTACGATCTCAACGAGATCCAGATCCGCCTCGCCGGCGGCCTGTTGTGCTTCTGCAAGCGACACAACGCCGACTTGTTCACCGTCCGCGCCAATGAGGCGGACTTGAGGCGCCGTGATACTCTCGTTCAGACGCACTTTCTTTTCTTGAGCGATGCTTTAATCCTCCAAAACACGTTGGCCGCGACTCGCGATCTCGCCGGAGAGGCCCTCGATGAGCCGGTCGAGACTCATGCTGCCGAGGTCTTTCCCGCTACGCGTGCGCACGGCCACGGTATGATTTTCCACTTCCTTATCGCCGACGATCAACTGATAAGGGATTTTTTGTAAAGTATGCTCGCGAATTTTAAAGCCGATCTTCTCATTTCTCAAGTCCGAAATGGCCCTGAAACCCTGATTTCGCAAGCCTTTTTCGACTTCTTGCACATATTCGGCGTGTTTATCGGTAATCGGCATCACCACGCTCTGCACCGGCGCCAGCCAGAGCGGGAAGGCGCCAGCGTATTCTTCGATGAGAATACCGATGAACCTCTCCAGTGAACCGAGGATCGCGCGGTGCAACATCACCGGCACCTGCTTGCTACCATCCTCGGCGATATAGTGCGCGTCCAGCCGGCCAGGGGTGGAAAAATCGACCTGGATAGTGCCACACTGCCAGATACGGCCGAGACAGTCCTTGAGGGAAAATTCGATCTTCGGGCCGTAGAAGGCGCCCTCGCCCGGCTGTAGATCCCAGTCGAGATTTTTATCATTGAGCGCCCTTTCCAAGGCATGTTCGGCCTTGTCCCAGACCTCATCAGCACCCACGCGCTGCTCGGGACGGGTCGACAGCTTGATCAGTACGTCGTCGAAGCCAAAATCCTTGTAGACGCTGAACAGCAGGTCGATAAAGCCGGCGACCTCTCCCTGGATCTGCGCCTCGCTACAAAAAATGTGCGCGTCATCCTGAGTAAAACTGCGCACACGCATCAAACCATGCAGGGTACCGGAAGGCTCGTTGCGGTGACAGGAGCCGAATTCAGCCATGCGCAGCGGCAGGTCACGGTAGCTCTTCAGGCCCTGGTTATAGATCTGCACGTGGCAGGGGCAGTTCATGGGCTTGATGGCATACACCCGGTTTTCCGATTCAGTGGTGAACATGTCGTCACGGAATTTCTCCCAATGACCGGATTTTTCCCACAGGGAACGATCCACCAATTTGGGTGTGTTCACCTCCTGATAGCCGTTTTCCCACAATATCCGGCGCACGTACTGTTCTACTTCCTGGTAGATAATCCAGCCGTGGTTGTGCCAGAACACCATGCCCGGCGCCTCTTCCTGGGTGTGGAACAGGTCGAGTTGGCGACCGAGGCGACGATGGTCACGCTTCTCGGCCTCTTCGAGGCGGTACAGATAGGCCTTGAGATCCTTCTTGTTGGCCCAGGCGGTACCGTAGATGCGTTGCAGCATCTCGTTGTCGGCATTACCGCGCCAGTAGGCGCCGGCCAGCTTCATCAGCTTAAAAGACTTGAGCCTGCCGGTGGACGGCACATGCGGTCCGCGACAGAGGTCGATGAAGTCGCCCTGCTTATAGAGAGAGAGGGTTTCACCAACCGGGATGGCCTCGATGAGTTCCGCCTTGTAGACCTCGCCCCTATCGGCAAAGAACCGGATGGCCTCTTCGCGCGGCATTTCACTGCGTTCCACCGGAAAATCCTGTTTCGCCAGCGCCTTCATGCATTTTTCGATGGCCGCCATATCGTCCGGACTGAAACCCGGCTCGTAGGCGAAATCATAATAAAAACCATCGTCGATAACCGGGCCGATGGTGACCTGCGCCTCGGGGAACAGCTGCTTGACGGCCTGCGCCAGCAGATGCGCCGTGGAGTGGCGAATGATCGCCAAGCCCTCATCGTCGCGCTCGGTGATCAGTGACAGCTCGGCGTCGTCTTCGATCCGATAAGAGGTGTCAACCAGTTTGCCATTGACTTTGCCGGCCAGGGCAGCCTTGGCCAGTCCGGGGCCGATGTCGGCGGCAACGTCATGCACCGTGATGGGATGGTCAAATTCGCGTTTGGAACCATCAGGGAGTGTAATAATAGGCATAAAGTCGTTCTC
Organism: Chromatiales bacterium; assembly: GCA_026999335.1. Classification (GTDB taxonomy): domain Bacteria; phylum Pseudomonadota; class Gammaproteobacteria; order SZUA-152; family SZUA-152; genus DRQN01. The sequence goes on along the minus strand of JALTPW010000870.1, from coordinate 10,297 downwards.
CAGTGGTGATCATTACGAGAGACCACATGGTAAAAAAGAAATGGGCATCTGATGAAACGCCAAGGGTGCGGCGCCACAACGGATGCGCAACCTTATAGAGCCTACGGCGTCAAGTCAAAACCTTACGCGAAAATCAGGGCGTGCTACAGGCGCTCGATGGGCAACGACTCGTGCGCCCAGGCGATCATGCCGCCGCGTAGATTGTAGACATTGTCATAGCCCTGCTGCTGTAGAAACTGGCAGGCCTGCGCCGACCGTGCGCCGCTACGGCAGATAATGACCAGCCGCTGTTCCCGATCAAGCTCATCCATACGTGCCGGCAGGGTCGCCAGCGGGATAGGCTTTGCGCTGGGAATCGTGCCCTGAGCAATTTCAAGCATTTCCCGGACATCGATAATGTGGCAGGAGTCCGCCTCATCTTGCCGCCATTGATCGAGTTCCGGCGCGTTGATTTCTTTCACATTGCCAGCAAACATAGCCATTCCAAAGCGTTGATGATTCGACCACTATATTAACAAAGGCTAATACAAAAACAGACCAAAGAGGCAAAAACACTCCTGGTACATGCGTCGGCTGGATTCCGCTGCAACGCTGCCGCCAGTGAGTTAGCGCCAGCGATAAACAACCTCAACCCTGTTACCGCTGCCCTGGAAAGTCACTTCATCACAAATGGAACGCAACAACTGGATACCACGGCCGGCATGTCCAAGATTTTCCGTCAGGGGCAGCAGTGCAGAATTAACATCAAATCCATTCCCTGTATCTTCAATGGCAATCGTGAGCCGGCCACCTCCCGCATCAGGCTGGTGGTGAATATCGATACGAATCTCGCCCTTACTCAACACCGCCAGCCTTTGTTCCCGCGCTTGATAATACTCGACAAAACCACTGGCATTTGCCTTGAGCGAAGAATCCAGTTTCAACAGACCATGTTCGAGCGCATTGGAATATAACTCAGAAAACACCGTGTAGAGCTGCTGGCGTTGGCCGCGGAAACCCTGCAAATCCATCAGCGCCTGAATTAGCAATGGCAATGGATCCAGGACTTTCAGCAGATCGGCGGTCAGGGTAAGCCCCAACCGCCAAGACGAAGGCGCGGCAGAAAGGCGCCCCCGCCCCCCCGCTTCCTCTTCTATCGTACCCGCACGCTGCTCCAGTGATGACTGGTCGTAACAAATTTCCAGCAGCGTAACGTCATCCTGCTGGAGACTGCCGGCCTGAAAATCAGACAGACGGCCCAAAATGGTGTCAAACAACGCTTGTGGCGCCAGCTTGCTCTCAAACAGGGCATCGAAACGATCCTGGCCAAACATTTCCCCCTGCCGGTTCTGCGTCTCCAGCACCCCATCCGAGCAGATATAGATCCGATCCCCTTGATGGATACCCACCACCTCCACACGGCGGCTGAAACTCTCGCCATCGATAATGCCCAGTGGTAAATGCTGAGAGGGAATGCGTAGACTAATGGCCAGCTGCCTTGTGTCATAGACCAGCAACGGTGGTAAGCCACCATTCCAAACCGTAAGCGTGTGCGTGGTGGTATCGATATCGATCAGGCAGGCGGCCAGGAACATGTCCACAGGCAGAATAGTTTTCAGCCGGGTATTGATCTCGGTGACGATTTCGGTGATCGAATAACCCTTGGCGGTCATGCCGTAAAAGATGCTGGAAACCGGCAATGCACCCGTGGCGGCAGCAAGGCCATGGCCGGTAAAGTCGCCGAGAATGACGTGCAGCCCACCGGATGGTTTCGGTGCCGCCAGCAGGATATCACCGGAAAACAATGACATCGGTGACAACAGATACTTGATATTAGGCTGATCCAGCGAGCCCGTGTGAATAATATTGGCAAACAGACGCTTCGCCATCTGCCGTTCACGTTCGAGGCGTTTCTGATGCTGGATCAGCTCATTGCGTTGCAGGCGTACGGTACTGTACAGCTCACGGATGCGCATCAGGGCATTGATACGTGTCTGCAACTGGATACGGTTGTAGGGTTTGGCGAGAAAATCATCGCCGCCGGCCTCGACGCTCTTGACCATGCTGTCGATGTCCGAGTTGGCGGTGAGGAAAATCACCGGCACGAAGACATCGCCACTCATGGCCTTGATCAGCTCGGTGGCCTGGTAGCCGTCCAGCTCCGGCATACGGATATCCATCAGCACCAGATCTGGGCGCTCCCGCTCGAAAACCTCCACGGCTTCGCGGCCGTCTTCGGCGTGAATAACGTCATAGCCCTCCTTGCGCAGAATGGCTTCGAGCAGCAACCGGTTGGTCACATCGTCATCGGCCACCAGCACGGTCAGGGTATTTTCGTTCATCCGTATACTTTCAGGGAGTATTACACCCCCTCGGCTGTGAAATAAAATCAGCTGATCTTGAACAGACTCTGGAAGTTGGCGACGGTCAGAATGTTACTGATATCGGCCGAGCTGGTGCTGATGGTGATATTTGCGTTGTTGCCACCCAGATGCTCGCGCATCATCAGCAGCATGCCCAGGGCGGAGCTGTCCATATAGCTCGCCTTGTGCATATCGATGGTAAAACTGACGCCATCGTCCGGGCTGGTGCCGTGATAGCAATCACGAAATTCATTTTGCACAGCGAAGTCGAAACGCCCAGTGATCTTGATCGTGATGTCCTTACCGCTCGCGGAAACCGTCGAAGTGACAGGCATGTGTCTGAGTCCCCCATAATCCATATAGCCACCCCCGCCCCGCAACTGCGGGACAGGGAAACGAGTACGTCATCAAGATCCAGGGTGCAGCGTTTCTGCGGTGTTTCGCGGCGCCAACCGGTCGGCGCTTTGCTTGAAAGAGCCTGCTTTTGGCACCCTGAGCGCTGACAGATCCACTGCGCCCTGAATTATCGTCTTGACGAGCCACTAGTATGCCCTGTAACACCTAATCCTTGAAGGCCTCCACCTCAATATCCAGACTGACCTCGTCACCGATACCCGGTAAACCATAATTCATGCCGAAATCGGAACGCTTGAAATGAGTTATGGCATTGAAACCACACACCTGCTTCTTGTTGAACGGATGTGTCCCACAGTTAATACGAGGTACATCCAAGGTCACACTACGCGTCACGCCCAGGATGGTCAGATCACCCGTCACCGAGGCGCCATCGCCCACATACTTCACCCGGTTCGACTTGAAGGTGATCTGCGGAAACTCCATGACATTGAAAAAATCCGGCGAACGCAGGTGATCATCACGTTTAGCATGACCGGTATCGATGGAGGCCGCGTCGATGACGATATCCACCGATCCACTGCCCTCGGCGCGATCCATGCTGATGCGCCCGGAGGTCTTGTCGAAACGTCCATACAGGGTGGAAAAACCGAGATGGTCGATCTTGAAGTTCGGGTAGGTGTGTGAGGGATCGATGGTGTAGCTGTCGGCGGCGGCCGGTAGCACTGACAGGGACAACACGACGGCAGCGGTCTTCAGGGTTGTTGAAAAAAAAGTAGGCATTGTGCACTCCTCCTTGGAGATCATTGATGAACCATTTTTGAATCAATAGCCAGAGCTGCCGGCACCCGCCTGCAGCCAGATCAGGTAAATCGCAGCAGCCGATGATGGCACGGTCAGCAGCCCAGCGATGACGACACGCAACCCAACGGGCCGCTGTAGCGCAAAAGGCACCAGCGCCAGTAACGGCGACAGGGCCAGCAACGGCAATGCCATGACCGGCAGGCGTGCATAGACACTGGCTGCCGCCCCCAGCAGGGCCAGTGGCACGGCCACCGCCATGACGCCGGCAAGCCCGAAACAGGCGTCGGCCTCATCCCGTCCGGGACGCCACAGGCGTACCACCATCAGGCCGGCCACGGCTGCCGCCAGGGCAAAGGCCAACTGGCCATATAGCGCCGATGCCGCCATGATCACCGCCACGCCCGTGGCCGCAGCAAAGCCCAATGCCGCACCCGCGAGACGCGCGCAACACAGGGACAAACGGGTAAAAGTCATCAGCACCAGCGACACATACACGGCCAGCCCACCACCCAGCAACACGGCATCACCCGGCTCCCGGCGCAGCAACACCGGCCACAGCACCCACAGCAAGGCAAGGACAGCCAAAAAAACAGCAATCCCCACCTTCATCCGCCGGCGCAACGACGTGACATCCAGCGCCAGCACCAGCATCGGCAGACCCAGACTGGCAACAACCATCTTGCGGGTGGAGGTCAGCGGCATCAGCGCCGGGCCGATCATCAGCAATACCGCCAGCAGCAAACCCCCGGCGATGGCCAGTCCCTGCCAGCGGGCGGGCGCGCGCAACAGGGCCACGGCCAGCACAAGGCTCGCCACAAAGGGCGCCAGACCCGACTGCACCGGCGGTTGGGCAAAGAATGACTCCATTCACGTTCCCTAAAAGCCATGGCATATCCGCTAAGCGCCCAGTTGGCCGCAAATAACCTGGTTAGTCAATAGGTTAATAAACAACTCCGCAGCAGACCATCGTGCTGTGCGCGATTTTCACTACGCATAAAGCAGGGGGCTTGAATGGTGCTGACTGAATGTTGAGAGTACTCTTTCAAGGTGATAATCCCCTTTTCGACTTCGAAACCCTTGCGACCTTCATCAGCAAGCACCTGCGACACCATCTTGGATGGCGTATTCCTGATAATCCTGCGACGAGCCTCTATACGTCCCATCATAATGCTCTGAACGGACACGAAACGCATGCTCATGGCCTTCAAGCGCTCGCTTGTCGCAGCGAAAGTTAGGCCAGTCAGGTTGCTGCCATATCCATCACATGGCGCGACAAGCGTTCAAAATAGAACACGTAATGTTGACTATGTACATAAATGTACATACATTAAACATAATTGTTGGAGGATCTGCTATGAATACACCCAACCCCCTTTCGGCAGTGAGTGAGTGCGAAATGAGCCGCGTAGCCGTGAAACTGTTCTTTGGTATTGCCGAAGAATGGGGTTTGACCGACAAGCAGCGTTGTACCTTGGCGGGGCTTGGAACCCGTACCACCCTATATAACTGGCAGCGCAAGCTGGAGGCAGATGAGCCAATTAAGCTGTCCAAAGACACCCTGGAACGGCTGTCTTATCTTGCGGGTATCTACAAAGGCGTTCAGTTGTTATTTGCAGACCCGAACCAGTGGAAAAGCTGGGTTCGTAAGCCGAATCGTGATTTTGGTGGGCAGTCGGCGCTTGATCGTATGCTGGCGGGTCGAGTGGTAGATCTGGTGGATGTTCGGCGATACCTGGATGGGTGGCGTGGGGGGCAGTATGTCTAAAATGGATGTGCATGGCGATTCATACCGTCTTATCCCCAGCCGTTTCCCCCCAATCAGATTGTTCGAGAACCTGCTTGATCCACAGGATCTGGAAGCGGCCTACGCATTGGAAAGTCTGACCAATGACCGACTGCATGATCAGGTCGGTAATATCACCTTGGTCGCGCCGGAGGATCGCGTGAGTGGGCCGGGTACGACAGCCATCATGGCAGCATTCACTCATATTGGCACTGAAAGCCGCTTCACGAAGGGCCAATATGGGGTGTATTACGCGGGTTTGGATCTGGATACGGCTATTGCTGAATCCAGGTTTAGTCGTATTCGCTTTCTACGGGCGACAAACGAAAACCCCCAGATACTGACGATGCGTTGCTATCATTGCCTGGTGAATGCTTCTTTGGTGGATGTGCGTCACGATCCTGGAGTGCACGATCCTGACAGTTTTGTTCACGCCCAATCGATTGGGGAGCAGTTGAAACATCAAAATGAGCTGGGGATTCTTTACAGCTCCATCCGCTACACAGAGGGTCAATGTATTGCCGTTTTGAGACCTACAGCGCTTACTCCACCCGCTGTCCAGGCTGGGCATTATCAATTCCATTGGGACGGTAACACGATCACCAATGTTCTCTCTGTCTCGGGGTACGAATAATGCAGCATTCAGCAATGAAGACTGAACTGATCAATCAACTGCTGTGGCCGTTCCAGAACCTTCCGAATTCCTATGTGGTGGTGGATACCGAGACTACCGGCCTGTTTGACGAGCAAGGCGCACCAGGCATTGCGAGTCTTGGGGTCGCCTCGGTGCGTAACGGCAGCGTTGCCGAAACGAACGAATATCACCTCAGACCTCATCGCCCGATGACCGCGGAAGCCTTTAAGGTCAATGGAATCAGTAACAAACAGGCACAGGGATACCCATTCTTTTCATCACAATGGCCCGAAATCCGTGAATGGCTGGATGGCCAATTAGTGGTCATTCATAATGCTGAGTTCGACTGGCCTTTAATTATTGATCATGTTGAAAGGTATCAAGTAGAACCACCGTCCGCGACAGGTGTATTTTGTTCACAACGAGCGGCGCAACCCTGGGCAAAGGCAATGAGACTCAAGTGCTCGAAACGTGGGCCATCCCTCGATACCCTGACCCAGGCGCTGGGTGTTGAAAATTTGCGCATGCTGAATAGTGGTATACACGGGGCAATTATTGACGCGAGGCAAACGGCGGCTGTTATTGAAGCTTTTCGGCGTCTTTAAATTGATCATGTGAACTTTCGAAATTATTGAGACACTGTGGAAATAGTTGCGACAAATTTCTCTCTTTCTGCACCGACCCCCATCCTTGTTTTCGCAAGGGGGCGTTTTTGTTTGTGAGGTATTTATGCCTATACCGCCCGCAGGGATGTTTCACCATGAAAAGCATAGATACCGGACACGCTTCGGCGTGTGGGTCGAATCTTGCGCTGACATTGTGGAAGGAAGTCGCGGCTATTTGTGTTCATACACAGTCGGTGTTTTTCAAGATAATTGTCGCATTAATTACTTCTACTTCGTTACATCCAACTTGCTGAATAAACATTCCCTCCTCAAGGGGTGGGGTATTGGGAGGAATTCACTCGTTACGCATTGCTCAACGCTTGTTCGCAGCAAGCTGTGGAGAATTGCCCCCTAAAGTAACGGAGTAGAATTACGCTTAAATTTGGCGCAAGTTGTTGTTTTATGGTTTCCATTGTCGTATTGCAAAAATCACATATGGCGTTTTATGAACTCAATTCTCACCTTAGAAAGGGCTGGACAAGGAACCTACACATCGGTTGGTACACGCACCGAGGCAGCACTGCTATGAAGACTGATCGACGAAAACCACTCATTCGCACCATCGCCCTGCTCATCCTGGTCACTCCCGTGGTCAACCACGCCCTGGTACGTGACACACAGCCCGTACAGACGCCAATGCTGCCGCCCTCCCTGAGCGAAGGCGCGCAATCCCACGCCGATACGTTATCGCGGGTACTCAACTACCGCGTCGATGAACGCGCCGCTCAACGCGCCCTGTACCAGCAGGCCGAACAGGCCCTGGCACAGCATCGGCTGACACGATTCCGCGAACTGCTGCCCCGGCTGACCGACTATCCCCTCTATCCCTATCTGCAATACCAGGATCTCAAACAACGCCTACAGCGTGCCAGCCGCCATGAAATCGACCAGTTTCTTGACAGCTATGCCACACTGCCCGTCGCCAGCAGCCTGCGCCGCAAGGTACTCCGGCAGGCAGCAAAGCGGCAGGATTGGCAAAGCTACCTGCACTATTACCGCCCCACACAAAATGTGACCCTGCAATGCCATTATCTCACTGCGCGCCTGCACAACGACGAAACCCATGATATTTATAAGGATATCCAGCAGCTGTGGCTCAGTGGCCGATCCCGTCCCAGCGCATGTGACGGCGTCTTTGCGCACTGGATCGATGCCGGACAGCTCACCGATGAATTGCTCTGGCAACGCATCGAGTTGACACTGAGACAGGGACGCCGCCAGCTTACCAGCTATCTCGCCCGGCAGTTGCCGGCCCGGGATCGCCACTGGGCGCGGCTCTGGATCGATTTACATCGTGACCCCGACCAGCTCCCCCGACGTTATAAAGCGTTGTTGAAACCCCATCCCAAGGCCAAACCGATCTTCATCGATACCCTGCGGCGCCTGATACGGCATGATCCACAAAAAGCGATCGATTTTTGGCATACCCACACGGCAGAATTCAGCCTCCGAATCCCCCTCAACGACACCGAACAGGCAAGTCTCTACCACGGTTTCGCCATGGCCCTGGCCCTGCGCCACCAACCCAATGCCGAAGCCTGGTTCAGGCGCATCCCCTCCAGCCATCAAACCGACACATCACGCAGCTGGCGGGTACGGGCCGCCATACGCAATAAACACTGGCAAACCGTACACCACGCAATCGACGCCATGCCGGAAAAACAGCAGCAGACTGACCGCTGGCGCTACTGGAAGGCCCGCGCCCTGGCGGCACTGGGCCAGGAGAAAGACGCACTGGCACTCCTCGGCGAACTGGCCGGGCAGCGTAACTATTACGGCTTTCTGGCCGCAGATCGCCTGTCACGGCCTTATCCCTTGCAGGTTCAGCCCTACCAGCCCAGTGCTGAGGAATTGTTCGCATTGCAGGAACGACCGGACATCCGCCGCAGCGCCGAGCTTTTTCAGCTGGGCCGACTTCTCGAAGCCCGTCGTGAATGGCATATCACGATGGGAAAACTGGACGAAATCCGCCGCCAGCAGGCCGCCAAACTGGCCCAGCTGTGGAACTGGAACGGGCAGTCCATTCTCACCATGGCCAGCACCTCTCACCGCGACGATCTGGAGCTGCGTTTTCCGCTGCTGTTCAGGGAAGAGGTACTTGCCCTGTCGGAAACCAAAGGCCTGGAAGCGGCTTGGACCTACGGCGTCATCCGCCGTGAAAGCGCCTTCATCAGCGACGCCCGCTCCTCCCGCGGGGCGACGGGGCTGATGCAACTGATGCCGGCCACCGCCAAGCACATCTCGCCCAGCCTGAAGATACGCTACCGCGGTCTCAGCACCCTGCTACAGCCGGAGACCAATCTCAAGTTAGGCACCGGCTATCTGGCCAAAATGATGACACGCTTCGATAACCAGACCGTACTGGCCACGGCGGCCTACAATGCCGGCGCCCGACGGGTGAAAAAATGGCTACCGGGTGAAACGGCAATGGACGCCGACCGCTGGATCGAAACCATTCCCTACAAAGAAACCCGTGAGTACGTCAGCAATGTCCTCGCCTACACCATTATTTATGCTGACCGTCTGGGTCAGGGAGGCCCTCGCCTCAACGAGCGCATGCTGCCCGTCAGGGCCGGCAACGAAGAATCCCCCTGAATTATTTTTGCCAAAAAATAATAAACAACCCCGCAGCAAACCATCTCGCTACGCGAAAGCGGGGTATTGAAGGGTGTTGCGATTACCGTCATTCCCGCGCAGGCGGGAATCCAGGGTGCAGGAAACGTCAAGCGCTCTGGATGAATCACTCCGGCGAGAAACGGATCCCGATCTCTGAATTCCGGCTAAAAACAAGCCGGAATGACGGTAATCGCAACACCAAAAGTAGACGCTTTTCTTAAAGAACCTACTTTTAGTAGACGAGCTGCGGGCAATTCGATCCAGAGAGATTAACAAAAACAGATCACAAAAAAAGAGCCGCTCAGATGAGCGGCTCTTCTCAGTTGTGGTTACACAAATTAATTCTAGCATTGCCCTGCTGTCTTGAACCTAATGTCCAAGTGGCAGCCCCCGAGATGCTTTAGGATCTCCAGACAAGTGGATGTCACACCGCACCTACATTGTGGCCCCGAGCAGACTCTAGTTGGATCAAATGACATTTCAGGGCAATACTCAATCTTGATCTTAGTCAATTATCGGGCAACTGCAAGTGTTTTTCTTCAATTCCCATATAATCTTTTCTTATCAAGAAGATAGTTGATCAATCCAAAAATTTAAAGGATTTTTTTATATCACCTGCAAATATAAATTCATCCAATTCGCAGATTTTCCGGATTTGCCGGGCATTCTTAAACACCTTTTCAAACATTATCGCCAAATCACTCACTATGCAGCTTATTTCATTGCCACTTTGTCATTGCCACTTTGTTACTCAATAACCACCCGCTAAAGTGGGTGGTTAGTCTTACGGACTGAAAGTCCGGATACGGGTCGGTTCGTTTTTTAAACCCCGTCCCGTCATGATTCTCGGCAATCCGCAGGTGGTGAGTTCCACGCACCTCATCGATCAAGAGCGGTGACACAATCACCCGCGCCCAGAACGTGATAACGCCAACGATGCGGTTCGCTACCGCTCACCAGCATCCTACAGTGACGACCGAAACAACTTGCACCTTCAACAACCCAACAACAAGCGGCACGGATAAACCTGACCGCCTGAAGACGGTGGTTTTAGCCTTAAAATGGGATAAAGAAATAACCCCGTAGCAAGCCTTGAACA
>JALTPW010000869.1 GCA_026999335.1 Chromatiales bacterium | reverse complement strand
CCTAACAGTTTGCCCTGGTGCAACAGCAAGACTTCATCGCAACGCTCGGCTTCATCGAGATAAGCGGTACTGAGCAACACGCTCATGCCCTGCGCCTGCACCTGGCGATAGACGATGGCCCACAGCTCGCGCCGCGACACCGGATCCACGCCGACGGTAGGCTCATCCAGCAACAACAGGCGTGGCGCACGCAGCAGGGCGCAGGCCAGACCCAGCTTCTGCTTCATACCGCCGGAGAGCCGCCCGGCGAGGCGGGCGGTAAAAGGCGTGAGACCGGTCATGTGCATCAATTCGTCATAGCGGGCACTGCGGTTTTCCGCCGGCAGACCCTGTAGTTCGGCATAGAGGTCGAGGTTTTCCTGCACACTGAGGTCTTCATAAAGACCGAAACGCTGCGGCATGTAGCCCAACACCGACTGTACCGCCAGCGGTTCGGCCACCGCATCCAGACCCTGCACACGGATCTCACCCGCTGCCGGACGCAGCAGGCCACAGGCCAGACGCATGAGGGTGGTCTTGCCAGCGCCATCGGGACCGATGAGACCGGTCACCCGGCCCGGGGCGATATCAAAGCTGACGCCATCGAGGGCGTACAGGGCATGTTCGCCACCGGAGAAGGTCTGGCGGACGTCACGGAAGGAAAGCGCGACATCATGCTTCATGCTGGCACCCATTGACCGCTACATATGACCCAGCTGCGCAGACGTCTATTGCCAAAGGCGGGTATCGAATGGGTTCGCAAATGGATGCAGTCCGCAAATGCACGCGAATAAACGCCAATAAAAAACCCCGCTGGCTCACCATTGCCGGACGAAAATTTCCGTGCAAACCCTGCACGCTGGCGGAAACCCGTTTTCACCTGTGCATATTTGCGTCTATTGGCGTGCATTTGCGGATTTTTTAGCGTTTTTTTACGGTCTATCGTGCCCGCTGGCGATACAACGAGGCCCGGTGCAGAAATGGAACGCGATGAGGAAGTGGCTCAAGAGCCACCACAGGGCCGCGGCTGGCTGCCGGCATCCACCTGATCCAGCTCGATACTGACACTGGCCGGCATGCCCAGACGCAGCTCACCCTCGGGGTTACAGGCGATGATGCGCACGGAATAAACCAGCCGGGTGCGCAGCTCCGGGGTCTGCACGGTCTTCGGCGTAAATTCGGCGGTGGGTGAAATATAGCCCACCCAAGCTGGATAGCGTTTGTCGGGATAACTGTCCGTCGTGATCCAGGCGGTGGCGCCCAGACGCACACGGCCAAGCATGGGTTCGGGCAGATAGGCACGCACCCACACGGGATCGAGGAAGGCCAGGGTCAATACCGGCGACTGGGGGAAGGCCATGTCGCCGGGTTCGAGGATACGATTACGGATGATGCCGTCAGCAGGGGCATACAAGCTGGCATCGCTGAAGCGCTGTCGAGCCTGTTTCAAGGCCGCCTCGCGTGCGGCGAGTTGGGCACGGCCAGCGGCAATGTCCTCCTTGCGTGCACCGGCCTTGAGCAGGGCCAGGGTGGCCTGCACGGCTTTCACCTGGGCGGCAGCGGCATCGGCCTGGGAGCGGGCCTGTTCTTCGTCCTGGGGCGAAGCCAGTTTCCTCTCCAGCAACCGCGCCACACGACGGTAGCTGTCGTGCGCCGCCTTGGCCTGTGCCTCGGCTGCCTGTAGCTCGGCCTCGGCCTTGCGAATCTCCTCCGGACGGCTGCCGGCCTCCAGTCTGGCCAGCACCTGCCGTTGAACCTCCACCGCCGCCTCGGCCTCGGCCAACTGCGCCTCCAGCAGCTCAGTGTGCAGGCGCGCCAACGGCTGCCCTTTACTGACACGGTCACCCTCCTGCACCCGTATCTCGGCGATGTGTTCACTGGCATTGAAAGCCAGCTGCGCCTCACGGATATCGACATTGCCGTATAAAACAAGCTGGCTGCCGTCATCGCCATCCTGAGGCTGCTGCAACCAAAAATAGGCACCAGCCCCGGCAACAATGCTCATTGCCAGCAAGAAGGAAAGACCCTTCTTCATTTGCTCGTCCTCAGAAGGTTTACCAAGCGGATGCCTGTCGGATCAGAGTGTCATCGCCAGCGCGACGCCACCCGGGCCACTCCTGGCTGGGCGGTATCACAGCACGGCAGACGATTCAGACCATCCCGCCGCCAAACTTCAGTATGGCACACCACTGCTGTCCCATTAACTTGATTTTGTTTTGCTGTCGTTGCGATAGTGCTTGAGCCGCAGAATATCCAAAGGTGTTGAGGATATAAATATCGATAAGCTCTCTCCGTCATTCCGGCGCGGGCCGGAACCCAGTGGTTTCAACGGCTTACTGGATACCGGGTCAAGCCCGGTATGACGATGTGAGGTTAACAGGACAGTAGTGATGGCACATACATGGGTGTTTTTCACGGGTTCACAAACCCAACTGAGAGGGGCTTTTCGCTCGTCCCTGCGAACATACTTGAGTCATTGAGATCAATCAGTGCAATTAGCCAACCAGCGGAATTGACGTCCCGCAGCTCGTTAATGGCGCCGGCTTTGCGGAAGACGGTGG
>JALTPW010000868.1 GCA_026999335.1 Chromatiales bacterium | reverse complement strand
GCACACGACACAGGCCCGTAGCATGCGCTATGCACACGATGTCTCTAGGATATGGGGACGGCCCGATGGCGGGAAGATATGGGATCCTGGAGGACGCTTTCATGTGCTTTCTCCGGTCTTCTTGCATTAATGTATTTTGGTAATATTGACAAAAAAAGTGTTGAGAAATTTACAGATTCCAGTCGGTGATGTGTCGTTGCAGATCGGTGTTTTCGTTCTCGATGACCACGCGGTCGCGTACCGAGTGGCCGCTGCGGTAGACGGATTCCGGGTCGCCGCTGACCAGCGGGTGCCAGTCCGGCAGTGGTTTTTTTTCGCTCAACAGGCGGTAGGCGCAGGTCTTGGGCATCCAGCCGAACTGGGGAATGTTTTCCACCGTCAGCACCGCGCACGCGGGCACTCGGGTGGCGCGATTGGCATAGTCGCCACAGGTGCAGCGTTGCATGTCGAACAGGTGGCAGACGACGTTGCAGTAATAGACCTCACCGGTCTCGTCGTCTTCCAGTTTGTGCAGGCAGCACTTGCCGCAGTTGTCGCACAGGGATTCCCATTCTTGCGTATTCATTTCGGCGAGGGACTTGTTGTGCCAAAAGGGTTTGTTATCGGACATGATGGATATGCTGATGGGTGCGGAGACTGCTATCCGCCCCCCCGACGCCAGGCGTGAAAACGCGCCACCCACTCGAGGAGTCTTTCCGGCTTGTGGTTTTTCTTCCACGCCCCGGCGACGAACTTGTTGGCCTCGGCCAGGGTCGGGTAGATGTGAATGGTGGCGAGTATCTTGTTCAGGCCCAGGCCGTGTTTCATGGCCATGACGAACTCGGCGATCAGGTCGCCAGCGTGTGAACCGACGATGGTGACGCCGAGGATCTTGTCCTTGCCGGGCACTGTCAGCACTTTGATCAAACCGTGATCTTCGCTGTCGGCAATGGCGCGGTCGAGGTCATCGATGCCATAGGTAGTGACTTCGAAGGCAATGCCTTTTTCGCGTGCTTCCTGTTCATTGAGGCCGACCCGGGCGACTTCCGGGTCGGTATAGGTCGCCCACGGAATCACCGAATAATCGACGCGAAAGGACTTGAACGGGCTGAACAGGGCATTGACCGAGGCATACCAGGCCTGATGTGAGGCGGTGTGTGTGAACTGGTAGGGGCCGGTGACGTCACCACAGACGTAGATGTTCGGGTAATTGGTGCGCAGGAAGGGATCGGCCTCGATGGTGCCGCTGCGGGCAATGCGCACGTCCAGTGATTCGAGCCCGAAACCCTGTGTGTTGGCGCGCCGGCCGAGGGCGATGAGCACGCGGTCGAAGGGGATACTGACTTCCCCGTCCGCGTGCGCACAGATCAGTGTGGTGCCACCGCCTTCGAAGCGGATGGCGGTATGTCCAGTGAGCACTTGCATGCCTTCGTCGATAAAACGCTGCTGAACCAGGGCGGATATTTCCGTGTCTTCACGCGGCATGATGTGTTCGCCGCGCTGCACCAGGGTGACCTGGCTGCCCAGTCGCTGAAAGCTCTGCGCCAGTTCGCAACCGATGGGGCCGCCACCGAGCACCAGCAGATGCTGGGGCTGTTCGCGCAGATCCCAGAGGGTATCCGAGGTCAGATAATCGACCGCATCGATACCGGGAATGTCCGGCACCGCGGGTCGTGCGCCAGTGGCGACAATGATGTTGCGTGTCGTCAGCATCCGGCCATCGACCTCGACTTCGAAGGGTGAGCGAATCTGCGCATCACCCTGCACGACGTCCACGCCCAAGCGGGTAAAGCGTTCCACCGAATCGTGCGGTTCGATTTTTTTGATGACCCGCTGAATGCGCTCCATCACCTCGGCGAAATCAAAACTTACGGTGGTTTTTTGCAGGCCAAAATCCTTTGCCCGCCGGGCATAGCTGAGCATTTTCGCCGAGCGGATCAGCGCCTTGCTGGGGACGCAGCCGGTATTGAGGCAGTCACCCCCCATTTTGTGTTTTTCGATCAGCGCGACCTTTGCCTTCACGGTGGCCGCAATCAGTGCCGAGACCAATCCCGCCGAACCGCCGCCGATCACCACCAGGTTGTAATCGAAGCGCTTCGGTTGTGGATAGCGCTGCTGGATCTTGCGCTGTTTCAGCCAGTCGACGAGCTTTTTGGCCAGCAGGGGAAACAGGCCCAGCAGGGCGAACGACAACAGCAGGCCCGGTGACAGAATGCCGGATAGGGAGTCCAGTTTTCCCAGTTGACTACCGGCGTTTACATAGACAATGGTGCCTGGGAGCATGCCGATCTGACTGACGAGATAGAAGCGCCATGCCTTCATGGAGGTCAGGCCCATCACCAGATTGATAATGAAGAAGGGAAAGATGGGGATCAGGCGCAGGGTGAACAGATAGAAATCGCCGTCACGCTCGATGCCGGCATTGACCGCCTTCAGCTTGTCACTGAAACGGCTTTGCACATAATCGCGCAACAGAAAACGCGAGATGAGAAAGGCCAGTGTGGCACCAATGGTGCTGGCGAATGAAATGATCACGACACCGTAGACGAGGCCGAAAATGGCGCCACCCG
>JALTPW010000867.1 GCA_026999335.1 Chromatiales bacterium | reverse complement strand
AGGCGTGAGGAGAGAGGTTTGGTGGTTCCAAATGAACGACGAACAACGCGGTATGGCGTTTTTTCAGAGGCAACCCGAAGGGCCGGTGCTCATTTTTCATCCAGCGGCGTTGACGCTCGCTGATGTGGAACAACCACACGGCACTCGCGCCGCCTTGCTGGATAAAAAATGAGCGCCGGCAGGGCTGTCAAAATGATTGAGAACACCCCCTAGCCTAAACAGCATTTTTTCACCATGCGTCATTTGACGTATACCGCTGTGCCACATGACGAATTCTCCCCCTGTCCATGCATCGATAGACTAGAACCTGGATCCTGCAAGTACTCGTGCTTGCAGGATCCAGCTAAAACCTCAAGAAAGCCGCCGGAACTGTTCATCTGTCTCATTTTCAGCGCTTTCCATTGACATTTGTCGATCTCTCATCGGCCATTGGCTGTAGCCACAGGAAACTCGAAATGCAAATGAAAAATGTAGTTGGGACGTCACTGCTTGTGGGCGGCCTACTCGCTATAAGCAGCACACCGGCCCTGGCCGGTGGGAAAATTGTCATTGACGATACCCGTTGGGTCAGTTTTGGCGCCGGTATCCGCACCTCCATTGCCTCGGTGAGTGATGCCGCACCCGATGGTAGCAGCCGCGCCAGTAATTTTAACCTGGAAAACATGCGCCTGTATGTCTCCGGCCAAGCCACTAAAGATTTCAAGTTCTATTTTGGTACCGACAAGATGTGGGGTGAATATGGTGTGCTGGATGCCATCATCCAGTATGAACCCGGCAAGGCATTCAATGTGTGGATGGGCCGCATGCTGACCCCGGCTGATCGCATAGAAATGAATGGTCCGTTTTATGGACTGACCTGGGGACAATATACCGTTCCACTTTATCCGTCAGACAACGATATCAATAACGGTGCCAATGGCGTGGCCGGTACTTACGGCCGTGACGAAGGCATCACCGCCTGGGGTGGCTTGGGAAAATTCCAATATGCGGTCGGCATATTCGATGGTTATAGCGGTGCTGAAAACCAGAGTGATGCGCCCCTGTACGCAGCCCGTTTTGCGTACAACATCCTGGATCAGGAATCCAATCCAGGCTACTACACCAGCAGCACCTATTTTGGCAAAGGCGGTGACATCCTGACCCTGGCCCTTTCGGTTCAATCACAGGATGACGGCTATGGCACGCTCACACAATCGGGTTCATTCACGGGCTATGCCATCGATGGCCTGTTTGAAAAGCCGCTGGCTGGTGGTGCAGCGGTCACGGTTGAAGCGGAATACAAGTCCTTTGACGTCTCCACCCGTGCAGCAACCCCCGTCTTTGGAATGTTTGATGGCGATGCCTATTTTGCCAGCTTTGCCTATTTGCTCGGCGACACTGGCACTGCGGGCATGATCCAGCCCTATGTGCGTTACACCAGTAATGAGCCTACTGTTGGCGCAAGCAGTTCGCTCACTGAAGTGGGCGTCAACTATGTAATCTCCGGTCATAAGCTCAAATTAAACCTGAACATGACCAATGGCGATGCCAATGCCAGTGGCGCCAAGGGTGATGACACCACCGCCGTTACCTTTGGCATGCAATTCCAGATTTAAGCATATCGCATATACCGAAAAGGAGAGTCAATCATGATAAGAACAACGCTGAAAAAACTGGCATTAGCAACGACAATCACCACCCTATCCCTGGCCGGCGCGGGTCTGGCCTGGGCCGAAGACACCATCAAGGTCGGCGTATTGCACTCATTGTCCGGCACCATGGCCATTTCAGAGACCACTCTAAAAGACACCATATTGATGCTCATCGATGAGCAAAACAAAAAAGGCGGCCTACTGGGTAAAAAGCTCGAAGCCGTCGTTGTCGACCCGGCCTCCAATTGGCCCCTGTTTGCGGAAAAGGCACGCGAACTTATTTCCAAGAACAAGACCGATGTGGTTTTTGGCTGCTGGACTTCTGTTTCCCGCAAATCCGTACTACCGGTATTCGAGGAACTCAATAGCATTCTGTTCTATCCCGTGCAATATGAAGGTGAAGAATCCTCAAAAAATGTGTTTTACACCGGCGCGGCACCGAATCAGCAAGCCATACCTGCGGTTGAATATCTGATGAATGACATTGGTGTCGAACGGTGGGTGCTGGCTGGCACCGATTATGTCTATCCACGCACCACCAATAAGATCCTTAAAGCCTATCTCCTTGCAAAAGGCGTCAAGGAAAAAGACATCATGATCAATTACACACCTTTTGGTCATTCCGACTGGCAGTCCATCGTTTCCGATATCAAAAAATTCGGTAGTGCGGGCAAGAAAACTGCGGTGGTATCGACGATCAATGGTGATGCCAATATCCCCTTCTATAAGGAACTGGGCAATCAGGGCATTTCTGCTGAAGACATTCCCGTGATTGCATTCTCGGTCGGTGAAGAAGAGCTTTCCGGCCTTGACACCAAGCCTCTGGTCGGCCACCTGGCTGCGTGGAATTACTTTATGAGCGTTGAGTCGGATGAAAATGAAGACTTCATTAGTGCCTGGAAGACGTTCATCAAGGACAAAAA
>JALTPW010000866.1 GCA_026999335.1 Chromatiales bacterium | reverse complement strand
GTGAATGCGCCGAACTCATTGCCGTGGTACAGGCCCCCGATGACGGCACCGTTTTTGGCCGCCGCACCCTGCCCATGGAAATGGCCCTGTGCTCCACGGCCTGTGCCATTCAAAACCTGTGGCTGGCTTCGCGTGCCGAGAATCTGGGCATGGGCTGGGTATCGTTGTTTGATCCGGATGCGCTGGCGCGCTTACTGCACTGCCCGCAAGGCGCGCTGCCCGTGGCCCTGCTCTGCCTGGGCCCGGTCAAGGCGTTTTACGCAAAACCCCTGCTGATTGAAACCGGCTGGCGCGACGGGAAAACACTCGACAGTGTCTTGTTGACGGACAAATGGTCTGAAAACCGGCTGGAAAACGAACAATAATAATGAATATCGCCATCGCCATGCTGGCCGCCCTGATTCTGGATCGCCTGTTCGGCGAGCCGCGACGCTGGCACCCGCTGGTCGGTTTTGGCAGGCTGGCGCAGGCCATCGAGGCCCGCATCAACAACGACCGGCTCAGCGCCCCGGTACTCAGGTCTCGCGGCATACTGGCCCTCTCCCTGCTGACCATCCCGGCGGCCATGATCATCGCTTACATGACGTATAACCATAATACGTATCGCATTGTCGAGATATTGGTGCTTTATTTCGCCATTGGCGCACGCAGTCTGCTTGAACATGCGCAGCGCGTCGCTGATGCCTTGCTGTCAGGCCGTCGCGACGATGCACGCCTCTTTACCGGCCATCTGGTCAGTCGCGACACCGCACAGATGGACGAAACGGACATGTCCCGCGCCACCATTGAGTCCACGTTGGAAAATGGCAACGATGCCATCTTTGCGCCCCTGTTCTGGTTTTTCGTCGGTGGTGCGCCGGCGGTGATTTTCTATCGGCTATGCAACACACTGGATGCCATGTGGGGTTACCGGACGCCACGCTTTGTGCATTTTGGCTGGGCGGCGGCGCGGCTGGACGATGCACTGAATTACATTCCGGCGCGCCTGACCGCCCTCACCTATGCCTGCCTGGGCCGGTTTCAAACCGCCCTGCGCTGCTGGCGCACACAGGCCAAAAAATGCAAAAGCCCAAACGGCGGCGCCGTGATGTCATCCGGCGCCGGCGCCCTCGCCCTTCAGCTGGGTGGTCCGGCGATTTACCACGGCAAATGGGAAGACTGCCCACGGCTCGGCTGCGGCGAGCCGCCGCGCGCCCACGACATCGTGCAGGCGACACGCCTGATTCGGCGCGGCATCGCGCTCTGGGTCGTGATCGCCTTACTGATTGCAGGCGGGTTGAGCCTTGCTTGAGCATGGCGGCAAACTCATTCAGGCTGCACGCCGCTACTCGATTCCGCTCGCTGCGTGGCTCGACCTGTCGACGGGGCTCAATCCACAGGGATGGCCCGTCGGCAGCGTACCCGCTGCTGTCTGGGCGCGGCTGCCCGAGGAAGACGATGGCCTCATCATGGCGGCCCGTGACTACTATGGTGGCGAAGCGCCCTTGGCCGTCGCCGGTTCTCAGGCGGCGATCCAGGCCCTGCCCCGGCTCCGTGATCCGTCATCACGCATTGCGATACTCCATCCGGCCTATGCCGAGCATGCCCATGCCTGGCGATCCACGGGTTTCCATGTCACCCCCCTGTCTGCCACCGACGTGGATGGGGCGGTCGATGAACATGATGTCATTCTCCTCGTCAATCCCAACAACCCCACCGGAGCACGTTTCAGTACCACGCAGTGTCTGCGCTGGCACCAGCAACTGCGGCAGCGCGGCGGCTGGTTGATTGTTGACGAAGCTTTCATGGACGCCACACCAAACAACAGTCTGCTTCCCCACGCCGGCCAGGCCGGGTTGATCGTGTTGCGTTCTCTGGGAAAGTTTTTCGGTCTTGCCGGCATCCGCGTGGGTTTTGTCTTTGCCGAGCCAACGCTGCTCAGTCAACTGGCGGAACGGCTCGGCCCCTGGCCCGTCAGCGGCCCCTCACGCCATATCGCCAAACGGGCCTTGCAGGATATCGTCTGGCAGACAGACACACGCCAACGACTCAAACATCAGGGGCAGCGTCTCCACTGCCTGCTCGGCGACTACGGTCTGCCGGCGGATGGTGGCACCCTGCTTTTCCAATGGATAAAGACACCCGATGCCCCCGCTATCCATGAGCAACTGGCCAGACAGGCCATACTGACGCGCCTGTTCGAAAACCCCGCCAGCCTGCGTTTCGGCCTGCCGGCAAATGAAGCGCAATGGACACGGCTTGAGCAGGCCCTGGCCGCATTGAATGTTCATGGCCATGCCGTCGGCGGGGCGCGGCAATGAGCGTGCTGATGATACAGGGCACCACCTCGGACGCCGGCAAGAGTGCACTGGTGACCGGACTTTGCCGCGTTCTGGCCCGTCGCGGTCTGCGTGTCGCTCCCTTCAAACCACAAAATATGGCGCTCAATTCCGCGGTAACCTGCGACGGTGGCGAGATTGGACGTGCACAGGCCCTGCAAGCCCTGGCCGCCGGCATCGAAGCACATACCGACATGAACCCGGTTCTGCTCAAGCCCAACAGTGATACCGGTGCACAG
>JALTPW010000865.1 GCA_026999335.1 Chromatiales bacterium | reverse complement strand
CACCACCCACCACCAAGTAACAATACCAACCCTGCGTCGCTTCGCTCCGACTGCCCCGGCCGAATCACGCTGGAATCACCGGCCGAATAATCCTGGAATAGGTGGCCGAATCGCGTGGAATACGCAACTGGGTGGGCGACCGTGTATGGCTGGAATTTCACAACCCCTCGCGTGCTTACCGCGGAATGCCGCAGCTCTACCAATCGGATGATGAAGGTAGGAAAGCTCGTGTCAACGGAGCGTCCTCCTGCAAGGTGCTGGGCGCGCCACACTCGAACAAGCCCTTGGGGCCTGTCACCCTCCGTTACCCTGCTAGCGGAGAATATCAGATTCGAACCCGGATGGTTCTCCTTCCCGAACGGGCGGACCTTAAACTGTATCCGGAAGACTCCCGTAGGGGCAAACTAACATTCATCGGATGGGGCATCCAAAGTGTCCGGACAACGGATCCCGGCATCGAGTCCAACATTCAGATTGACGGAAACACGCTTTCCCTGACAGTGAAAGCACCGTCCGACATTCCTACACCGCAATGGCTGAATCTGGAGATCGGCTGGCCTCATAGCACACATTTTGTCGGGTTGAAGGTGCCTTTCCCTGCCGGTGGTATCCGTATTTTCGATAGCAATGGCAAGGAGTTGCTCAATGGTGCTCACCTCGCACTTCATGAGCTGCCCGGCATGCGGGTTTTGGTTAGCACTGGCGGGCAATTCCGTCGATTGGCACTGGAGATCTGTGCCAATCGGCAGCATTTCGTACGTCGCTATCCGCTCTGTGTTGCACCTGGCGCCCTCTCATTGGAGCTCTCTCTGATCGACTACCTGGACGACATTCAGCACCTACTATCCTTGGATGATTCTCCAGATGCCACATTGATGCTTTGTTTCCAGTCCAACGGTAGAGAGTTGTTTCACGTCAAGGTGGCCCGGTATACGGCATCGATGAGCCGGGATCATGATCAGCTTATCCTCGAGGGACGGGAGACTGACGACATTGATGAGGAAATGCTGGAAAGCCTCCCTGTCCTGGCTGCTCGCCTGGAATTTCCACAAGATGAGCCGCTAGTACTGGAATCCGTGGCCAGTGAGGGAGTTACTGCCGCAGCTTGGCGCTTCCAGCCCAGCCAGCGAGAGCCGGGAACTTGGCTTATCTATCCCGGCCCTGATGCGAATATTCCTTTCCGTGCCTGTATATGGCCGGTGGAGGGAGAGGTTGAGATTCAGGATGTGCTACTTCGCGCCACGCATCTGAAAGCCCAGGACGAGCGAGATTTGGCCATCATGGAGACTGTTGAGGCGCTTGCTGAAGATTTCTTGCACCAATCCTGGGCAACGGTAGAGCAATTGGCTCGACAATTCGGGCACCTCCCCCTGGCCACCCTGGATATTTGGCGACAGTTCTCACGTGTCGGCACCGGGATGGCGGCGCTTGCTTTTCGCCTGGGCAGTTTTCCAAAAGGTTTCTGTCTACGCTTCGCCCGGGAGTTGCCATTTGCTTGGGAGACAGTATCAGCTGCCGCCTGGCGGCAGGCGGTGACGCGCTTGCAAGCTCAGTGCGAACAAAACTATGGATCTATTGGAGAAACCATCTTCCTCAATCATCTGGATGAATGTAGGAAAATGTTGTGTGCTGAAAGTGGTTCCCTGCATTATGTACTGGGTATAACCAGTGCAGAATTTTCGGACGAGGATGCAAGGCAGGCGCAGCCGTTAAGACAGGCTGGCACCTTCCTGGCTAAAGAGATTTTCGAAGGTGAAAACAGCCACCTAATGAAGCTGCGACAAAACCATGCCGACGATACCTGGCCAGGCGAGTTCGGTCGTTTTTTGAATCATGCACGACGGGACCCATCAATCCAGCCATTTCTTTACTGCAATGAGCTTGGGTATCCGGATGGAGTCATTAATCTTCCTCTGATCGCGGCCGCTGCCTGCGCCCAGGGAAAAAGTGATGAATATTTTCACGATCCTGAGGCCATCCATCTGTTACGCACCTGTCGAATTTTCGATCCGGAATGGTTCGAGGAAGCCTACAATCGGACCATTGCCCGCTGCTATAGCGAAGGACTTTTCGATGCCTAACGGACGCCAATCGTACTTTTCGGACATAATGCCTACACTGGCGGCGCGTTCGCTTCTGGCGTCCATCAGCCAGCTCGGCTTTGCCAACCCCCCTTTGCGGCGCCACCTGCGCGATCTGTTTAGCCAACCTTACGGAAGACCGGGTGCGCTACTGGCTGATCCTACATTTGAGGCAGTTTTTGGATGGAAAGGTGCGAACTGCAAAATGTCCGACTTGGAAGGTCAATTATTGGCCTCGGAGTTGGTAGATGCAATGGACGCGGCCGGCGAATTTCGTTTTGGTAAAGAGTTTGAACCTTATGTTCACCAATTGAAATCATGGGAGATACTGAACGGGAGTGAACCCCAGTCTGAGTATTCCACGCCCATTCGGCTACTGATTCCACGCTGATTCGGCCACCCATTCCAGCGGCATTCGGCCACTGATTCCACGGCCATTCGGCCACCCCCAGAGGCAGGGGGCGACGCAGGACACAG
>JALTPW010000864.1 GCA_026999335.1 Chromatiales bacterium | reverse complement strand
TTACCAACCCAAAAACTGGCAACGTCGAGACGACTGCCACATGATGGGCACGGCAGGGCGTGTTTTATGTGGCTGGTTGGAACTATCATGGCTTGTCCGGTTCATCTCCGTTGAGCGTGGGAGTGCATTCCGTCGCCGTACTGTCTACCACGCGGACTTCCACATTGCAGCGATGGTGGCGATCCGATGATTGGCCTTCTGGTTCCGGGTGCGACCACGGATATACGACCGAGACACAGCAATCATCTTCACGCCATAAACTGGTGGGCCGAGCAGGTTCGAACCTGCAACCTGGAGGTTAGAAGCCTCCAGCTCTATCCAGTTGAGCTATCGGCCCAGGTATCACCTCCCGCACGCCAGAATGTGATTCGGAAGCGAGCGCAGATGGATTAGCCTGTGGCACATGGGGCACCTGGCGGACGTGCGCGTGATGCCTTTCGCCTTCATGTAGGCTGCCATTGCTTTGTCCTTGTTGGAACGTTCCGCTGACATTGTGTTTCCTCCTCATGTTGGTGGGCCACCCAGTCTATTCGGCATCACCCCACTGGGCTAGGGTGACGCGCCCCGCGCTACCAAGGTGGCGTGGGAATGCCTTATTGCGGCCCATAACCTCTATCCACCAAACGTTACCATCGCTGCAATCGCACCAACCGCCAGAAGCGCAGACCCTCCAAAAATCACGATATGCGCTATCTTGTCCATCCTCTCGTACTCCCTCATCGCCTGTTCTGTGCTGCGGCGGAGATCGGCAAGGTCCTGGTCTATTTCGCTGACTCGTCTCATGATCAGTCCGCCACCCTGCGCCATCCCTCCGGAGTCTGCTCGCCCTGGCGGTTGATGCGCCAGATCCCAGGTGGGATCAGAACGGTCTTATGAGTATCGAATGAGCGCAGGTGTCGCAACTCCGTCGGCTCGTGCACGTGGAGATACGCCACAAACGGATCATTGGCGGACTGGTACAGATCGCACGTCTGAGCATTCACGACATGGTGGTGGCCGGTCTCTGAATGGGCCACGACGTGCTCGCTCTCCGAGTCGTGCTTGTCGAATCCATCCGGGATCTCATCAACCGGAGTAAGCAGAATATCGCCCTGCGCGAATTGTCCTTTTGCTTCGATCATCATTAGGTCCTCACTGTTGGGTTATACTCATTGACCGGCACGCCATAAGACAGCGCCCCAGCCTCCCTTGCGGTCGTTGCGTCCTCGTGCGCAAGCATAAACACAGTTTTCCCTGTTCCGCACTTGGCACGCAGAAACTTCTGGGGTCCGTGATCTGGTAGGTCTGCAACAAGCAATTCCCCAAAATATGGATTTGGATCTTTGTCGATCACCTCGGCACCGATCTCGTCAAGGACCTTATCCCACCCCACGATCTCGCATGCTGCACGTCGTTGCTCTACATTTTCCCATGTTATCGCATCCTTGACACTTGGCGGATTGCCTTCGATCCAGTCTCCAGGGATTCTCACTCCGTGCCACGCATATACCGAGAATCCATCCCGATACAGGATTGCTGGACCATTGGCATTATGAAGAAGATTTTGTTTATCAAAATGTACTTCTGTATGTCTGTGCTGAAGAATGCACAAATTCTCGTATGGCGCCCACCATCCGCATACCTGTGCGAGATCCATAAGTGGTTTTAAAGGAGCTACTAGATTTATGTATCCGAGTGATCCGATACAATCATAGAATCCGAGCCAGTTAGCATCGTGTGATCCGTACACCTGGGCCCGCACCTGGTCCCACACCTGGTCCCGCACATGGTCCCGCACCTGGTCCTCCACCTGGTCCCACACCTGGGCCCCCACCTGGTCCCACACCTGGTCCCACACCTGGTCCCGCACTTGGGCCCCCACTTGGGCCCGCACCTGGTCCCACACCTGGTCCCACACCTGGTCCCGCACTTGGGCCCCCACTTGGGCCCGCACCTGGTCCCACACCTGGTCCCACACCTGGTCCCGCACCTTGGCCCACACCTTGGCCCGCATATCGGCCACATATTTCAATACTACTGACATTACAGCGCACGACACAGGACTATCCGCAAGCAAAAACAATATTGGGGGCTCCAGACCGGCTTGTTTATATGCACGAGATGCGGCATCTTTTGCGGCCTCGAAATCGCACGGATCGCATGACAATCCGATGCGCAGCCATTTCTCACGCATTTCATCGCATACTTGTTGTATTTCTTCCCTATTCATATTCCCTCTCCGCTATTTCCAGTGCGCGGCGCTTTGCTTCCCCGATGACGTGATGCCGGACAATATCAAGCAGCACATTGCCGGCGGTCGTCGCATCTCCTTCGCACAGGGCCTGCACCATGATGACTTGCTGGACATCCTTGGCGTCCGCAATGGCCTCAATCACGGCATCCTCATATCCCCAGTCATGGATGACCTCGGCGATGCAGTCGTCAAGGTATTGCTCGTCGGCCTCAGCGATCTGCTTCCGACGCGCTTCGGATGATTCGTGCTTGGCGATGTCACTCATCGTCGGATCCGTCATCTTCCGCTGACTTCATATTCCTGTCCTGTATATATCTGCGCCCAATCTCTG
>JALTPW010000863.1 GCA_026999335.1 Chromatiales bacterium | reverse complement strand
CCATGAGACTGCCAAGCAGATACTGGCGGGATGCCGCTTGTACTCTATCCACGTAGATCTCCCTTGTTGTACAGGGAAACCGGGATCTGGCGGCGGGGATTCAGGACAGCGGTTGCGGCGAGATCCGCGGCTGCCCTGAGTTGTTAAGACGTATGAACCTGATTCAGCACAGACCGGGATGGAAACAGGGTTTCCACCACAGTCGCATGGAGCGAACAGTAAGGATTGTGCCTTTGAACAGATTCATAATTTTAGACTACCCGTACAGGGAGTTTGCTGTCAACACTCACTTCCCTGAAAATGTGCGGCAATATCCAGTAGAAGTCCGCCACCTAACCCCCCCTCTTCCTTCGTCAGAGCGAAGCAAGCTCGGGACAGTCGTCATAACATCTCAGCGCATTCTGGCTGTTTGAGACGCGCTCCGTGTCATCCGCCAAGCCATGGATCAGCGCGTGCCTAAGAAACACGCCATTGGCCCCACACAAAGTTCCCCCATGAAAGGAATGTCGCCCTTTGGACTTCTTTGGCTGTTGGATTTTGACTACAACCCTATTACGATGTGGGATATTCTGTAGCTTCAGAATGTGAAGCGTATACGAACCCAAACAACGGAGTGTGAACCAAATGGCTAATCAAATCTTGTCACCAATTGCCATTGATCTGGGTGGTAAATATACGGGACTTTTTATGGCTCATTACGAGCAGGGAGAAGATCCCGCACACAGTCATCGCGAAGCCCTTATCTTATGCCTCCCCCAGGAAGGCAGCGACATGGTATGGAGCCAGCGCCCCCGCACACAACGCCGCCATCTCGTGCGCAACAACAAACGGCGTAAACTGGCGCGCCGTCTGCTGAGCCTGCTGCTCGTCCATGCCCTGAATCTGCAACCGAATCCGGAACAGTGGAACCGCCTCAATGGCTACCTCAAGAGACGCGGCTATAACCGCCTTCAGGTGGAATTGGATTTACAGCCTCTGGATGGCTGTCCACCGGACTGGTTTGCCGAGCAATTTCCGGACGTATTCGATTCCGTCACACCACTCTCCATACGGCTCGATGAGATCCTGCAGGATGTTGAAACGAGCCAGTCCCTTCTCAGCAGCGAAGTATTTACCACCCCTGGAAAACGGGAATTCAAACGCAACCTCCCCAAAGACATGGATAAATGGGAAAAGGACAGGGTCACCGACGCCTGGGCGGTAATGCGTGACGCACTGGTAGCCGTCCAGCGGGAACGTAAAGGAAATCGCCACCGCCTCGAATACCTCGACAATATCTCCCACGATCTCACCAGGGATGAGCGCTTAGCGCAGCTCTTTTCCAGCGCATCAGTCAAAGCCGAGCAAATGGCGCATCTCATTGGCCATGTCTCCAACCTGCAGTTGCGCCCATTGCGCTGGTACTTCAACGACCCGGGCATGGCCAGCGGCGATCGCTGGGATGCGCCACGCCTGCACCACATCCTGCGCCGTTGGTTACTGGCATTGCGCCCCGAAGATGAGAAACAACGTGGCGCCCGGCGACGCGCCCTCAAGGCGCTGGACGAATCCGAGAACATTCTGGACTTTCTTCTCAACCACGATCCCGCCGACACCATTCCACCCTACGAAGACCAAAACAACCGGCGCCCACCCAAGGACCAGACCCTGTGGCTTTCACCTACAGCAACGGACAAGCTCCATCCAAACTGGAAATTGTGGACTGCCGCCCTGCGACGCGCCAATCCCGATCTGGAGGAGGGGCTCGATGTACTGACTGACTTGGCTGATCGGCGCAGCCGTCCTCCAGCCAGCGAACGCCAGGAGGCGCTTTTCCTGCAGCGGCTTCTGGACCGCTCGCGCGCGCTCGACCCCTATGCCCTGCGCCTGTTGGCGACAAGCAACGACTCAGAATCTGCCCAGGCTGCGCGTGATCAATTGGGACGGGACCTGGGCAGCCAGCATCTCGATGCCTTCCTTAAATTCGCGAGAGACTATTACGACGAGATACAGCTCGCTCGGCAGGGCCTTTGGCAGCCGGATGACACCAG
Organism: Chromatiales bacterium; assembly: GCA_026999335.1. Classification (GTDB taxonomy): domain Bacteria; phylum Pseudomonadota; class Gammaproteobacteria; order SZUA-152; family SZUA-152; genus DRQN01. The sequence continues at coordinate 5,665 of JALTPW010000863.1, read as the reverse complement.
GCTGCTTGAGCGTGCTGACCTCAACCCGCCCCACAAGTCACGCATCCTCCACTTGCTGGTTGGCAACCTGCTCGGGGAACCCGTCGATCGCTGGAGCGAGGATCGCCTCGGCTACTTCCGCAGCGAGGCCTGGGACAAGCCCTTCAAGGGGCGCAGCACGCCCCGCAGTGTTGCCGCCCGCTGGGTCGAACTGCACAAGAACTGGGGTAACCTGCTGGCTGATCAGCTCCGCCGGCTTGTTTATCGCCACGACAAGCTGGGCCAGAAACCCGACGAGTGGAAGAAAGAAGAAAAGGACCTGTGGAAGCAGCGGGAGAACGCCCTCCTTGCCATCGACCATATTGCCGCCTGGCTTGGGCATGACGAAAAACGAAAGACCTACTACGCCAACCCCTGGACATTGATCCAGCTATACAACCTGCTGGAAAAGGATAGCCACGGCTTCAGCCGTACCACGCTCGCCGCACATATCGAAAATGCCTGGCGCATGACCAAAGTGCGCAGCGAGGATGGCCAGGAGTCGGCCCGCTGCAGTCGTTTGAGTTCCGACACCGTGCGCCCCTTCGACGGTGTACTGCGCCGTCTGCTAGAGCGGCAGGCCAGCGCCATCGCCAGGGCCAAGCTGGCGCAAATCCTCAAACTGACCGATACGGATCGTGAGTTACTGATCCCTATTCTTGTGGAAGAAAACCGCTTCACCTTCACACTGGGCATCAAGGAACTCAAGAAACGGCGCGACAACAAGCTGCAGAAAATCCTGTCAGAACGCCGCGCGCAGCAGGATCAGGAGTGGCAGGCCAAGATGGCGCGTATCCGCGCGGCCTCCCGGAACATCTGTCCCTATACAGGCGAAACCATCGGAGAGGACGGCGAGTATGACCATATAGTGCCCCGCTCCGCCAGCCGTGACCGGGCCGGCACCGTATTCAACAACGAGGCCAATCTCATCTGGTGCTCACGCAAGGGTAACCAGCAGAAGGGAGACAAGCGCTACACCCTCACACAACTGGCACCGGCCTATCTCGAGCGCCAGTTCGGCAGCGCCGATGCCGACACGGTCCGCGCTCAGCTCCAGCGCGCCATCGATACCCTTCCGGACGGGTTTCTGTTCCAGGAACTCTCAGAAGAACAGCAGCGCGCCGTGCGCCATGCCCTGTTCCTCGACGCCTCGGATCCGGCCTGGCAGAAGGTAGCCCGTTCTCTCGCCGAACAGCAGAAGGCACGCGTCAACGGCACCCAGGCCTGGCTGGCGCGGCGCATTATCACTCTGATGGGACGAGAGCTCGGCGCCCGTGGTATCGCTCACCGCTTTCTCGTCCAGCGCGTGGACGGACGACAAGTCCACGATGTACGCCGCCTGCTCGGCGAAGCCCTGCCCCGGCTTGCCAAGCGTGATCCCCAGCCCGTATCCAGCCATGCGGTGGACGCCCTGTGCATCCTGGCCGCGAGCGTCACGGACGAGACTATCGCAGAACGGTTGACTCTACCGACCACCCTGCTCGAAGATCCTGATTGGCTTGCCACGTTCTTGCCCGACAGTATCGTCCTCGACCCGATTCAACGCCGGCCGGCCTACCGCAAGGACAATATCAGCGCCCAGGCACTGTTCAATGAGCGCATCTACGCCGAGCGTTTTCTGCCCATCTGGGTCCACGAAGGTACCCTGCACTTCGGCTTCGACCTGGCCGACAACATCCTGACCCTTGACAGGAAACATGCGCCATTCTGGCTGGAACGCCTGTGGCCCATGTTGCGCCGTGCCGATGGCCAGGCACCCGAGGGCAACCCCGATTCCCTGCTGCAAAGCGAGCAGACCCTTCGCTTCATTATCGATCGCGACGCCGCCTTCACTCATCTGCATCGGGTTGCGAAGGAACCGGCCGAGGCCTGCGACCTGGAACTGGCCGATCTGCTCGATGGGTTGAGCTATTTCGTTCAGAAGTTGGAACTACGCAAGGTCTTTGGAGACAACAATGCCAAATGCAAGAAGCGCGAAGACGTGTTGAAGGAAAAGGATTTCACCGTGAAATTCAATTGCGGTCCCTGTAAAGGAAGGCAGCATGGCCGTGTGCAGGGCAAACTGCGCCTGCCCGTCATGGACGACTGGGATCGATTCCTCACGCATCTCGACAGCCAGGGGCACTTCCAACCCGGCGAAGATCTGCCGGATGCGGATACCTGGCAACGGATCTGCGCCGGCTATTTCCGGGACACCGGCAACCGAGACCCCAAACGTAAACACCAGGGCACGCGCCGCCAGTATTCCCTGCCGCGAGTTGTTGCGCCTGCGGGCAAACTGTTTCGTGTTCGCCGCAAAACCGCAGGGGGTGAATCGCTCTGGCAACTCCTGGCTGCCAACGGCAGTCCCTCCTGTGGCTTTGCCATCCGAGATGGCAAGGTCTGCTGGAACGAGGCGGTAGTTCTCGCCCCGCTGGCGCAAAGCCCGGACCTGGTCATGCGTGGTGCGCGCCATACCCCGCCTGCAGAGGATATCGCCTGGTTCGATGAATGGCGCGACCTTCCAGCACCCAAGCCGCTTGAAACCCTGGCCATGGCGCCAGGCACCGAAGGGCGTGCCTATCTGCGCCTGACAATACCATGGGAAACCTTCCGGGTGTGGGCTGATCCGGGCGTAATGGTCCCTTTCGATCTGCCGGCCACCCTGAATGTTGATGCGGCAAAGTTCGAAAAAGCGCATGGGCTCACCCTCCTCGGCAAGCCCCGCTCTGGACAGATCATGATTCAGGAACTCGGCCCTGTCATTCGCGTGCAGTACACAGTGGAGAGCACCAAAGCCGAGATGAAACGGGCCTGGGAGGCCGCGCCACCCGACACGCCGAAAACCTGAGCCCGGCCTCCCTGCCCTAAAGTCGCTGATACTCCTGCCGTTAAGTGATTATAAATTGCCAGGGAGGGACAGCACATGCGCCATCTCACCATCCTTGAATACGGCAGCAACCTTGGGCTGGATCACAACCGCGTGCGGATCCGGGACCGCGGCGGCAAGGTTGCGGAATACCCCCTGTCGAGGCTGCGCACCATCAGCATCGCCCGCAAGGGAGTGAGCGTTTCCACCGATCTCCTGCTCGCCTGCGCAGAGCGCGGCATCCAGCTTTTCGTGCTCGACTGGCGAGGGGTGGCCATCGCTGCCCTCAGCGGCCTGCACCAGCACGCCGTTGCCCGCCTCCGGCAGGCCCAGTTCCGCTTCCTCGAGCAAGGCGAGCCAGCGAGTGTGGCGGCGGCCATCCAGTACGGCAAACTGCGCAACCAGCGCGCGGTCCTGCTCTATTTTCGCAAATACCTCTCGCACCGCAGCCCGGAAGAAGCAGACACACTCACCCAGGCTGCACATCGTATCGAAACCATTGCCGCCCGCATCAGCCGCATCCACTGGCCCAACCACGAAGACTGGCGCGGCAGTCTGCTGGGACTCGAGGGAGCTGGCGCCGCGGCCTACTGGTCGGCCCTTAGCAAGGCAGGCCTGCTTCCGAAGAGTTTTGCCAGCCGCGAAGGGCGCGGCTCCAACGAGGTCACCAACCAGGCCCTGAACTATGGCTACACCCTGCTCACCAGCCAAGTGTGGCATGCCCTGAGTAACGCCGGGCTGGAACTCTACGCGGGCGTCATGCACCAACAACGACCCGGCAAACCTGCTCTGGTACTCGACCTGATGGAGGAGTATCGCCCATGGGTGGTGGATCGCGGAATCGTCAAGTTACGGCGGCAGCTCGAAGGCCGCTCCTCTCTCGATGTGCCCCAAAAGCGCGCCATCACGCAGGAGATTCAGGGGTGCATGGGCCGCCGCCATGCCTACCGGGGACGCAAACTGCGGCTCGAGAGTATCCTGCAACGGCAGGCCTATCGGCTCGCCGGCACCTTTGCCGGCGAACGCCGCTACCGGCCCTACCTGTTCAAATGGTGACGCCAATGAGCACGCAACTACACCAGCCCATGCTCGTGAGCTACGACATCAGCGAGAATAAGCCACGCCGACAAATGACAGAGTTGCTTCGCGATCTTGGTCTCATGCCAATTCAGAAATCGGTCTATTTCGGTTACCTGAGCCGGGCCGAGATCCAGGCGCTGGCCCGTGAGGGGCGTAAGCTGCTCGACGCCAACACGGACAGCCTGTTCTGGGTGCGGGTCAATCTACCCGCCGTCATCGATCACCAATGCCTCGGCCACAAACCTCTCCTCGACGGATTGAAACCCGATGGATATGCCATCCTCTAGCCTGCCGGTAAGCCTGCTGCGGCAGTATACCTTTTGCCCCCGCATCCCCTGGTTTATGGAAACCCTCGGGCTCAACCCACCGCGCCCGCCTTGGGTACGCCAGGGCATCGACCACCATCAGCGCGAGCGCATGTTACAACGGCGGCGGCGCCTGAGCCGCTACGGCCTCGACGAGGCGCGTCTAGTCGAAGAACCGCAACTGCGAGCGCCCGAACTTGGCCTCCACGGGCGGCCCGATGCCTTGCTGGAAACAGAAGACGCCGCCTACCCCCTGGAATTCAAGCTGGGTGACAGCCGGCCCGCCAACGGCCACCTGTTGCAGATCGCGGCCTATGCCCTGCTGGCGGAATCGAGCCTAGGAAAACCTTCACCGGCGGGCTTCATCCTGTATGGTGAGCGGGGCAAGACCCTTCGCGTGGAAATGGAAGCGCACATGCGTGAAAAAGTGCTGAAGGCCTCTGCTGATCTGAGGCAGTCACTGGAAAAAGGCCTGTTGCCCACGAGCCCGGCCTCGGCCGCGCAATGTACCCAGTGCGAGTTCCTCAACTATTGCAATGACCGGGAATAGAAATGAAAATGGCTCCGTATGTGCAAGCACAGGAGACGGAGCCAGCGATACCTGACTTTAAGTGATTTCAGCGCATCAAGCTTTTGTGGGTACAGTATTTAAAGCACAGAACTTCGCAAAAAACAACTATAAGATTGCAGATGAACCCTTTGCGAAAAAAACACCCTTACAAGCTGGAAAAAACACCGGGAAAACCAGAGGCTTACCTGGTGTCCGTCACAGCTTATCCCACAAAAGCAGCGACTGAAACGAATGGGCAAGATACCCTCAAATAGCCATCAGATCCCGTCACAGCTTATCCCACAAAAGCAGCGACTGAAACTGAGCCTTTTTGTCAGTTGTATATCAGCTCTTGACCGTCACAGCTTATCCCACAAAAGCAGCGACTGAAACATGAGTAGTCACGCATGGACATATTTTGGAATAGAACCGTCACAGCTTATCCCACAAAAGCAGCGACTGAAACTCCGAATGCCGTGATATTATGCCACTCGGTCCTTTCCCGTCACAGCTTATCCCACAAAAGCAGCGACTGAAACAACAGAAAACAACAACGAAAAGATGCTATTGAGTTCTCCGTCACAGCTTATCCCACAAAAGCAGCGACTGAAACTGTTCAATACAGCATGTCCAGCCTCCATATTCGCCGTCACAGCTTATCCCACAAAAGCAGCGACTGAAACCGCCAAGCTGTACTCGTCCGCGTCAGAGTATGAGACCGTCACAGCTTATCCCACAAAAGCAGCGACTGAAACATACACGGGGATCCAGAGAGGATTTTGAAATCATCCCCGTCACAGCTTATCCCACAAAAGCAGCGACTGAAACGGCTGGTACTGTCCCTATACCCGTCTACATTTGGGC
>JALTPW010000862.1 GCA_026999335.1 Chromatiales bacterium | reverse complement strand
GCGGATTGGGAAGTGCCGCTCTGTTCGATATAGCCGTTGTATTGGGCCGTGGATCGTATGCCCAGACCTGGGGCCGCCAGTTCAATGGCCGGGTCGATGGGTGTATAGAATCCACGTTGATCCGCTGAATCAGTGCCTGTCACAGCAATGACCGAATCATAGGCACCCGGAAAGGCAGCCGCAGCGCCAAACGTGTTTCCCGCAGCTGCAATGATCAGTACACCTGCCGCATAGGCGGCATCACAGGCTTCCTGAAGTATTTGAGAGTCGATTCCGGCAAGACTGAGATTGATGATGTCCATGTCGTTTTCCACCGCCCACTGGATACTGGCGATGATTGTGCCCAGGGTGCCAAAGCCTCCACCATCCAATGCCTTGACCGCATAGAGTGAAACTTCGGGAGCCACGCCAACGACACCGGTGCCGTTTGCTTCTGCACCGATAATGCCAGCAATGTGAGTGCCATGACTGTTCCAGCTATCGTCCATGGGGTCGTCGTCGTCATAGATGAAGTCATAACCGCCGCGGTAATTGGCAGCCAAATCTTCGTGCGTGTAATCGATGCCGGTGTCGATCACGGCGACCTTGATTTCCTTGCCGGTAATGCCCTTGTCATGCGCCACTTTACTGCCGATATGCTGCACCCCCCAGGCATCCTGATACTCGGTATCTTCAGCAAAACTTTCAATGGAGAAAGGCTTTTGAATCATGGCTATGTACGGCGGCTCTATCGTTGTAACAACTTGGTCTTCCTCCACATAGGCGACAAGTGGATGTCCACGTAACTCGGCCATGGCCTGTTCCGGCAACCGCGCGACGATGGCGGGAATCAGGCGATAGACACGATCAACCGTGCCGCCGGCACGCTGGATAAGCTCCTGTTCGGGCTGTCCCGGTTGTTGATGAAATCCGATGATTACTGAATATTCCGCCGTCAAGGCTGTGGCGGAGAAGGTGATGCTGATGAAAAAGAAGATTGCAGCAGAGATATATTTATTTTTGAAAGTCATGGTTCATCCCTGTATTCAGGTTGTTTAAGGAAAAAAACTAATTGCAAATATTGCCCGGTTATTGGTTGATGTTTTTGTGGGTATCGTCATTCCTTCTGTGAGGGTTTTGGTATCAAAAAGTCAAGATCAAGAGTTATCGGCCACCCATTCCACGACCGTGACAGGCGCGGCAATTACGTTGCCAGAATGTTTCTGTCTGATGGTGAACATTGGTGCCCCGCATGGGATTGCCGGTAATCACATATACCGGATGGCACTGCAGACAGTCTCTGAAGGGCTTGAGTGTGTAATGTGTCTGTGTATCATTCCAGATAAACTCGTGGCAGCTCGTACACTCATAGGGCTCGCCGGGTATTCCGCCCGGGGCATCGGGAGCCTTTGATTGGCTTAGATCCGGAATCGGTGTATCGACCAGGAGATGATGCCGGTCGGGGTTGGCCATTTCGAGTTGAGGAAACCGCTCCAGGTCTTCGTGACAATTTCGGCATTCTGCTTCGGTTGGGAATCCTGCGAATATACTCATCATTCCTCCGCCACCCATTCGGGCATGGCCAGCGGACGAGTAGGTTGCGCTGACGGCAAGTAGCGATACTGCACAGAGAACCCAATTGAATTTATACATTGTGAAGCTACCCTTTATTTTTTTGCTACTTGTTGCCTGTGTAAAAAGAAGGAAGGGGGCGTATTCATCAACGCCCCCTTCCCTTGGATTACCTCCTTTTCATGTTGACAGTCGGTTGCGTCGGCTGTCAGTTACATGAGACCTCTTTGGATGCGCTGCCGAAGATACTCTCGACCTCCAGGCTTCCACAGGCCGTCGTACCGCAATTGGCGACGATTTCGCTGTCGCTCCATGAATCAACGGAGCATGCTGTGGTAGCGATGGTAACGCTGGTGCCGGAATCGGCGGCATTCAAATAGGCGCCGAATCCACCGCCAGTAATGGTGAAGCTACTGCCATTTGCGCTCACCGTATCGATAGTTACCTGGGGCCCTACAAGCAGTGTCATGGGATTACTTATGGTATTCACCCCCTTAACGGCGCGCAGGTAGTAATTGCCCGGGCTCAAATCTGCGGGCAGGGTCACGTCCATCGCAGACGGCGAGACGGTCTGTGGCGTCAGCTCAACCGTGGTGCCATCGAGTGTCGTCAGGCTGACTCTGGACTTCAGTTCCATGGTACCCATGAAGGTGAACACTTCATTGGTCAGGGCTTGGCCGCTGACTGTGATGGTTTCCGCAGAACCGGCGGTGACACGTTGCTTACTCAGTCCCGAAATCTCTGGAACGATGGGGCCTGAGAAAGGCGCAGGCATGCCGGAGGCTGAAAGGTAGCCACCATGACAGCCGTGACAGTCCTGAGGTGAGCTGCCGACATGACCGAAGAACGGCTCTTCTCCGCCGACGGTGACGACGCCATCATCATTGGAATCGAACTGGATATTGTGAATCGACTTTATGCCATGGCAGTCTTGGCAGCGGCGAATTGCCCAGTCTGTGTTCATCTGGTCGTGGCAAATGGTGCAGTCGAGATCCGAAATACCGGGTTGGCCGAT
>JALTPW010000861.1 GCA_026999335.1 Chromatiales bacterium | reverse complement strand
GTGGTCAAAGTGGCACGACACGCCTTCCATCTTCCGACCTCGACGCTGTGCCACGGTGTCGTCCAATACGTAGGCTTTCATTCGACTCAATGCGATATGCTGCTGTTGATATGTCGACTTCGCTACGTTTATATTCAAGCCTCGCCAGTCGGTATCTTCACGCTTCATCAGATCGTACCTGACATCCTTGTTGGCATCTGAATCGGTCTTTAGTGATTTCCGGGAAAATACCGCAATTGATGAGGTATCGACCCATTTCCACAGCACCAGCAAAAACACCGCCTCCGTGACGGATAGGCCTGTACGCTTTTTAAACCTGGCCCGCTGGATCAGCCGGTTCATTTTTAGTCCTTTCCATGCACTGGCAAAAACATTATTCACGCATCGGCCCGGATGGCTAAGCACCTCTTCTATCAGGCTTGGTATTAAGTGCTTGCTCGTATCATTATTCATGGTGGCCTCCGGTCGGTTTTGATGTAGGCGTTGAACACCTGCATTATACCTTCCGTGAGGCCAACTTTCTTTAATTATCAGGTAGTTGCATCATGATTCGGCGCAAAAATGAACTCCGAAACTTGAATTCTATGGTAGGGAAGTAGGGGCCGCATTCAAGCAGCAGCACTTTGCGTGACGGTTCTTTGCTGAGACGGGAGGCAATGACGGCACCGCTGGAGCCTCCGCCTATCACGATGTCATCGTATTCCATTATATTTCCTCGTTGATCTGTGAGTGATGCCAAAAGACTAGAAACTGTAGCTCGTGCCCACAAAAATTCGGTCGTTTTGATCATAGGGGCGTAATCGGCCACTTTGGTCGCGGGTGATATAGTTGATATACCCAGCATGCAGGGTTAGTTCATCCAACCACTCATAATCTATTCTCAGCCGTGCCAAGTCGCTCTTCTGCTGTTGCCAATGCATCCATAATATTCCGATCTGGATTCGGTTGTTTAGTATTTCATAGTTTAGATCTAAGACTGCGCTATTATTGATGCGATTGCTGGTGAGTATAGATTGATAGCCATTTATCTTGGTGGATAAGAACTCTATGTCGAGTGTTAGGTTGTTAATCCCTGAGTAACGTCCTCCAATGACCATTTTCTGCTGGGTTTTTTCTTCTGCCACAACCAAAGATAGAAGGTTGGTGGCAAGCTGTTGGTCAATATCATTCCTCAGGAATCGTCCACCGCGCTGGTAACCGTATTCACCCTTCAGTAGCCAATTGCCTTTGATATAATTCATGGTAAAACCAGCGACCTTAATGGCGGGATACCCAACAACAAATTTGTCACGTTTAAAATCAATCGGGGTAGCATCGTATTGGTGGGTGTCGGCAATGACTATGTTTATGTCACCCCATGGCTTGGATAAAAAAAATCGGATTCCCCAGTCGGGATTGCTGATCAATGGTCTGGGGTCTGTGGAGAATTGAACGTTTTTATCCCCACCAAAAATGATGAATGGGTCAAAATCACCACGTGTTTCATCTGTTTTCGATGGACGAAACTCATGAATTACAAACAAATCGGCTCCCCAGCGGTTAGTGCCATAGCTGATACGGCTACCAAAAATGGGGAGTCTGGTTTCGTCGAGTTCGGCTAAGCCGAGTACTCTTCTATCCAATGGGTTGATGACGTCTAGAACTTGAAAATAGCTGGATTCGCCGAGCACCATTAGCTGACGGCCGACTGTTAAGTGCCAGTTGGGAGAGGGTTTCCAGTAGATGAAGCTTTCATCTATATCAACATCGGATTTTTCGCTATGAATTTTTGAATCGTAGCTTCCTAAAATACTCAATTGGATATTGAATTTATTATCAGGTTGGTATAATAGCTTCAAGTAGCCATCTAGACGTGAAGATGTGATAGATCGCTTGTTTCGCAAAAAGGCATACTGGTTTTGTTGTTTGTCAATGGCATAGTGGATTCTATAGTCGATCTCTCCGTTGATACTGATATCAGTGGTGTCATCGACAGGTGCAAATGTTGTCTGCTCCTCAACTTGAGAGAAGAAGTCAATTTCATCGGCTGCAATGCTAAATGGTGATTGAGCTGATACGAGGGCGATGATCATTTTAGCCATCCATTTCATTTTCCCACTCTTTCTAGATTTCTGGTTGTGAAAAGGCTATCGTCAATGGGGCTGTTGATTTCTACGCTGGCCCGGGCGATTACAGTGGTATGCATAAGTTGCCCATGTTTTGTAATCAACATTTGTTCACGGTCGGCCAACCAGACACCATCAATATTTTTAAAATCGAATTGCCGATAGTATTTGATCCAGCCGTTGTCTTTTAACCAGTACTGGGCTTTATCGATAACACGTTTGTCGGTGTCAATTAAGTAGCGGATTTTTTTGTATCCATATTTATCGATGATGTCGTCGTTGGTAGGCCGGGCGATAATGACAACTTTGCCAGGATCGGTTTTTTCATCGCGGCTAAATTGATATGAAAAATCATCGACCTCCAGGCCTTCTAGGTCACCGTATGTAAAGTCGGTGCCGAGAAAATAGTTGGATCGGTTGGATGTTGTGAGGCGGGTCACTTTACCTAGATCGGGTAGGTATA
>JALTPW010000860.1 GCA_026999335.1 Chromatiales bacterium | reverse complement strand
CTGGATCCAGAGATGGTGCTGTTCGATGAGCCGTTTACCGGCCAGGATCCCATTTCGCTGGGTGTGCTAGTCACCCTGTTACGCAGCTTAACCGATGCGCTGGGACTGACGTCAGTGGTGGTGTCGCACGATGTGCTGGAAAGCCTGTCCATCGCGGATTATGTGTATGTGATCTCCGCAGGCCGGGTGGTTGAGCACGGCACACCGCAGGCGCTGCGGCAATCCACCTCGCCGTGGGTACAGCAATTTCTGCAGGGGCAGAGCGACGGTCCGGTACCGTTCCACTATCCGGCGTCCGACTATCGTGCCGATCTGCTGGCGGACAGCCCATGATGGGCTTCCTGCAACGCCTGGGTGCGACGACCCTGGGTATCACCGAGCGCATCGGCCGTGGCCACCTGTTCCTGCTGTATGTGCTGGGCGGCTTCCCGAGTCTGCTGCCGCGCTTTGGTTTGGTGATAAAACAGATTTACGCCAGCGGTGTCTTATCCCTGCTGATCATCGCCGTATCCGGTCTGTTCGTCGGCATGGTGCTGGCCCTGCAAGGCTACAATACGTTGGTCGATTTTGGCGCTACCGAGTCGCTGGGTGTGGTGGTAGCGCTGTCGCTGGTGCGTGAATTGGGCCCGGTGATGGGGGCGCTGCTGTTTGCCGGCCGCGCTGGCTCGGCATTGACGGCTGAGATCGGCTTGATGAAGGCCACGGAACAGCTCTCGGCGATGGAAATGATGGCGGTGAACCCGCTGCATCGGGTGGTGGCGCCGCGCCTGTTGGGCGGCATCATCGCCATGCCGTTGCTGGCCGCCATCTTCAGTGCGGTGGGTATTATCGGCGGTTATCTTGTTGCCGTGGGCCTGCTGGGCGTGGACGAGGGTGCCTTCTGGTCGCAGATGCAGGCCAAGGTGGATCTGTTCGATGACGTGGCCAGTGGCGTTATCAAGAGTGTAGTATTCGGTTTCGTCGTGACCTGGATCGCACTTTTCGAGGGCTATGATGCCGTGCCCACATCCGAAGGGGTGAGCCGTGCCACCACACGTACGGTAGTACACGCCTCGCTGGCCGTGTTGGGGCTGAATTTCATCTTGACCGCACTGATGTTTGGGGATGACTGATGTTTGGCGCGCTTCGACTCATAGTGAGCAAGGGTGTACCCATTTTTAAGGGCAAGGAGCAACCGTTGGGGATGAGCAAATGATGCAATCGCGCAGTGTACAGATATGGGTAGGCCTGTTCGTCATTGCAGGCATGGCGGCGTTACTGATGTTGTCGATAAAAGTAAGCAACATCCGGGCCTTCAGCAATGAACAGGGCTATGAACTCAACGCCAATTTTGAAAACATCGGCGGCCTCAAGGTGCGTTCGCCGGTGACCATGGCTGGCGTGGTGGTGGGCCGGGTGTCGAAAATCGGTTTTGACAGTGAGATCTACGAGGCGGTGGTGACCCTGAATATCGATCCGCGCTACGACAATCTGCCTGAGGACACCTCGGCCAGCATTTTTACCTCCGGTCTGCTCGGTGAGCAATATATTGGCCTGGAGGCCGGTGGTGCAGAGAACTATCTGCACGATGGCGACCGCATCCAGTTGACCCAGTCGGCCATCGTGCTGGAAAAACTCATTGGCCAGTTCCTGGTCAGTCAGGCGGATAAATGACTATGATTCACCGACTGAGCCTGTTTTTGTTGATTGCCCTGCTGCCTTTGTCCCAGGGCCAGGCCGAGACCGTGGTGTTGGATTTGCAGCAGGCGGTTGATCGTGCCCTGGAGGTGGATCCGCGTATTACAGAGAAAGAGCGCCACGTGGATCTGGCGCGCGCCCAGCTGCGTGAGGTTCGCGGTGCCAATGGCTGGAGCCTGAGTATGAACACCTTTCTGGGTTTTGCGCCCAAGGTACGTGGTGGTGTTTTCGAGACCACCAATCAGGACGGTACAAAAAGTATTGGTGTTGCCTCGGATGCCTTCGATATCAGCGGTCTGTCACCGTGGTATTACCTGGAGATGAGACTCGTCAAACCGTTGCACACCTTTGGCAAGATCACCCACTATTCCAAGGCTGCGGCGGGCAATATTCAGGTCAAGCGCGGCGATATTCAGCTGGCGCGTGCGCAGACACGGATGGACATTGCCAAGGCCTATTACGGTTATCTGGCGGCGCGTGACAGCCGGCGATTGCTCGACGATACCCTCGGCAAGCTACAGGCCTCACTCGATCTGTTGCAGGGCTGGCTGGACGAGGGCGAGGGCGACGCCAAGCAATCCAACCTGTTCGCCCTGCAGACGGGCACGGCGCTGCTCAAGCGCTATCAGGTCGAGGCGCAGGGCTATGAGCGCATCGCCCTGGAAGGCCTGCGCATCCTCACAGGCCTGGGTGCGAACGATGAGATTCAGGTGGCGGACAAACGTCTCAAACCGCTGCCCCTGCCGGAGGGCAATCTGAAAGAGCTGACCGCCCGGGCCATGACGCGGCGGCCCGAGGTGCGGCAACTGGCGGCGGGGCTGGATGCGCGCCGCGAATACATGCTGGCCAAACGCAGTGAATCCCTGCCCAATCTCTATGCCGGCCTGGCAGGCTCTGTTTCCTATGCACCGGGGCGCAAGGATTTTACCGATGTCAGTATTTACGACCCCTTTTACTTTGCCGGCATGACACCCGTTATCGGTCTCAAGTGGGACTGGAACAGTGGCCGTCAACCGGCGCAGGTAGCACAGGCCAAGGCCGAGCTGGATGCCACCCTGGCATTGCGGGACAAGGCGCGCATGGGCATTCCCTTTCAGGTTGCCGAGCAGTATCACACCGTGCACAGTCATCACGAGATGGTACAGCGTCTGTATGAAGGCAGCCGTTCGGGGCGCCGCTGGTTGATCAGCGTCTATGCGGATTTCGAGGCCGGCGTGGAAGAGACGGACAAGCTGGTGGCGGCCTTTCAGGGTTATGTGCTGGCCTATGGGGATTACCTCAGGGTGGTGAATGCCTACAACATGCATGTCGAGCGCCTGCGGGTGGTGACGGGGGATATTCAATGAGACGAATGATATTTTGGGCCGGAACCGGTCGGGTTGTGCTGTTGTCGATGTTGCTGTGCTTGCCGTTGCCGCTGATGGCGGCAGAGCAGTCTCCGCAGGCGTTGGTGATAGAGACCACCGACAGGATTATCAAGGCCCTGCAGACCGAACAGGCGAGGATCAAGGAAAACCCTGCACGGCTATATGAAATCGTTGACGAGATCGTCCTGCCACATTTTGATTTCCGCCGTATGTCCAGCTGGGTGCTGGGTAAACACTGGCGCAAGGCCAGTCCGGCCGAGCGCGAGCAGTTTGTGAAGGAATTCCGCGCCCTGTTGGTACGCACCTATGCCGCGGCCCTGAATGACAATTACGACCAAGAAATCGACTTTTTGCCGTTGCGCACCAAGAAAGAGGCGACGGAAGTCACCGTTCGCACCGAGGTGCAGTTGGATGCCGGTTTTCCCATACCCATCAATTACCGCATGTACCGTACCGAGGAAGGCGAATGGCTGGTGTTTGATGTGAACATCGACAGTGTCAGTCTGGTGACCAATTACCGGAGTTCTTTCTCCAAGGAAATCCGTCAGGGTGGGTTGCCCAAGCTCATCGCTAGACTCGCCGCACGCAACCAGCAGGTGACGCGTGACTGAGGCATGCCTCGAAGCGGTCTCTCCCGGGTGTTATCAGCTCATTGGTGAGTTGGATTTTGACAGCGTGCCAGCGCTGGCGGATCGTGGCCGGGCGTTATTCAGCGACGATGGCGACGTGCAGGTGAGTCTCGCTGCGGTCGAGCGCGGTAACAGCGCCGGTCTTGTGTTGCTGGTCGACTGGCTGCGTGAGGCCAGGCGCCGAGGGCGTAACATTAGCTTCACCAATGTGCCATCTCAGTTGCTGGCGCTGGCCCGGGTCAGCGGTGTGGACGAACTGCTGAGCCTGTAAGGAACGTGCACATTCCTCAACGGTGTTTTTTTCAGAAATTGTACTGAACCTGAAGCGTGATACTTGATGCTTTTTTGCCAGAGAATATGCCGTATGCTTTACCCGCACGAAATTGAGTGACGACCAGTTCTAATTCCAGTTGTTGCCATTCCTCCATGCCCAGGATGATGTTGAATTCCTCACCGATGTCGCGATGTTTGCCTTCCGGGCGGGTACGAATCCGGCTGTTACGCAGCCGATCCGAGGCGTGGACTTGTGTATAGCGGTGATAAATCAGTTCAAGAGAACTGTCTTTCAGCAACGGAAAGCCCAGCGCCAGCGTCCTGATCGTCAGATTGGACAGCTCGGGGCGTGACAATTCGCCGTAATATCGAAAGCTGTTAACGCCACGAAACCTGTGATCATTGCTTTGCAAACCACTTTGGCGATAGGCGCGGTTCATGCCATCATTGGGGTTTGTGTCGCCTGAACCCTTCGCGTAGCCGAAAGTCAGTCTCGGTTGATAGGGCAGTTTGCTCGCCCACGTGGCGCCGAAATCCAGCCCCCAGCCGCTGATGGTATGGTCGCGGCGCTGGTCGATTTTGCTTTGACTGTCGCCGATATCAGTAATCTCAAGCAGTGTTTCTTTTCCATAAATCACGCCGCTATCCAGCCAGTAATAAGCCTTGCCAAAATTATCGCTTTTCACTCTGCCGCGGCTACGCAGACCAAGCCAATTGATCATGGCATCTTCGTTGTCTAGCCACTTTTCGGAGATGATATCGCCGACATTAGGTGTTGGGGAATGATCGAGACGGGAGAGGAAAAACATCTCGAAGTGATTCTTTTTCGTCCACGCCCAATCTGCACTGGCAATTAGCCAGATGATATCTTCGTCCTCGGGATCCGGGCGATCACTTTCGGTGGAAATGGTGGTGGTCGGGTTCACACCAATGGCGAACTGAGCGCTGAATGAGCCGTCAGTGTATTGGACACGCACGGCATCCAATTGCTCGTCCCACCACCATTCACGCTGGTCACCAAAATACTGGCGGCCAATTTGCAGGCTCAGGCGATGATTTCCAAGTCCCCCGACATAGACCCACAGTTCTCCCAGTTCGATTTTTCGGCTTGTGTCCGTATCGTCATCTTCAGCATACAGATTTGTCTGGTAACTGGGGTCTATTTCAATGTAAAGCGATGTATCGGGTGTCAAACGATAGAGAAATTCGAGTTGCAGGCCGAGACTGAGGCGTAAATCGTCATCATGCCGGCGGCCCAATGATACATCCTCCCGGTATCTTAGCTTGGTGTCGATTTCGCCGCCGATGGTCAAGGGGCGATTGAACCATTTCACCGTAAATTGTTCTTCGGGTCGTTCGTCATCCTGTGGGCGCTGGGTGAATGAGGCAGCACCCGTCTGTATGATCTCTTCTGGCGGTAGGGGTGGAATATTTTGTCCGATGGCGGTTGAGCAGGTGGTTGCCAATGTGAGTGCCAGGCAAGTGCTCAAGTTGGTTCTTCGGCTGGCGAAAAACAGTGGCACGGAGTTCCGTGACCCCATTGCCGGAGTGTTTGATGATCTCATATACCGAGGCGTTGCTCCGTGAGTTCAAGCAAGGCTCGGGTATAGGGACGCCGTTGGGTGAACAGGGTGCTGATATGGATGTGCCGTGCCAGCGTCAAGGTGGCATAGGCGCGAATGGCCTGTGCTGAGATGCCAGGGTTGAGGCGTAAAAATCGTGCTTCAAGTGCTTGTTCCACATGGGCAAGCGCACTGGCGTCTCCCAAGTTTCGTAAACTGAATTCGGTAATGTGCGCAATGAAGTTGCCGATATCGAGCGCAGGGTCTCCCTTGCAATAGAGATCAAAATCCAACAGATAGAGCATCTCGTTATCTGCAATGATCTGGTCGGCGTAAAAATCCCGGTGGATGCCGCAGAAAGGGGCGCTGGTCACGCGGTTTCCCAGGCGCTCGCAGTGGTCAATGATGCGCCCAATGCGGTTGGACCACTGCGGGTATGCGCGGGCTGTCTTGCCAAGGCGTTCGTGCAAAATCTGTAATTCATCCACCATTGTGTGGCGGCGTCGCGCAGGGACACCGCTGCGGTGGATTTTGTGGGCGGCTTCGGCGACGCGCTCGGCCAGATGTTCGCCCAGTGGGCCGGCAAGTCGTCGCTCCAGCGTAACGCCCGGCACCTTGGACTGCAGCCACATATGCCAATGGGGAATCTCGCCAACAGGGTGCGGTAGCGCGATGCCGTCGCCGGCTTGCTCATTCATGCCTGCCGCCCATAGCCTGTTGAGCACGATCCAGGTGCTGTGATCATGGCTTTTCATTCGTATTTTGGCCATCAACGTCAGGCGCCACGGCCTGCGCGAGGGCTGTTTAACCAGAAGGTCGTATTCGATCAGGCAACGCCGTCCGGGCTTGTGACGGTTGAGGCGAATCGCGGTGAGTTCCGGCAGGGCAGCATCGTCGCGGAAGAAGGGTAGGCGTGATAATTCGGCCTGCACCGCTACGCGGTCAAGCGCCTGATGAACCCCCTCAAAACTCTCATTGATGAGATGGGTTGATGGCGTCTTTGTGGTCATATTCAGAGAGCCCATAACCGCTGCAATCAAGCGGTTGGATAGGATGAATGTAGAATGTCGTTGATTTGTTCCAGTCGTCTTTGTATACCCTCCGGCCAGTTGGGTTCATGGGCCCTGAAGGGTCTGTGAGACAGCGAAAATAATCCCGCCGCGATGTGGCAATGAAGCGTGCGGGTTATCGCTTGTTGTGTGCTGGACTGATAGCCTTCGATGAAGGCCGCTATCAGTAATTCAGCTTGGTTATGTGTTATTTCCTCGGTGTGTTCATACCTGAGCAGGCGTGCGATGAACAGGCCAATATCCTCCATCGGGTTGCCACAAACGTTTTCATCATGGTCGATAATGGCGACTTGGTCTTTCTCCATCAGGATGACTTGACTGAGGCTGAAATCGCCATGTATGCGTTGCCCAGCGGGGGCTTCTCGTAACAGTTTTTGGGTAATGCCTGTGGCGATGTCCTGGGCAAGTGAGGCGAGTGATGAGTGAAGATGGGCGATGGTTTTGGCAACAGCCGATAATTTGTCCGCCTTTATACTGGCTGTGCGGTGTTTCAGGTTATCTGTTGCCAGGGCATGAAATTCGGCCAGTGCAGCGCCACATGCATAGAAAGAGTGAGTTGCCGGAGCGGTGGTCATTTCACTGCTCAGCACGCGTCCGGGGAGCCATTCGAATGCCAGACTTTGATGGTGTTGTGATCGTCCCAAGGTGCGCGGAATGCGCAGCCGGGCGGTAGCCGGGCAGTCAAACATCGTGGCCACTGCCGCCTTGGGATATTCATTTTCACGATAGTGTTTCACGACGACACTATTTCCGTGTTCGAAATTAATACGGCCAACGTAGCGTCGTTGTGGCTTATACGCCAAAGTTTCAATATTGGCCGGCCACGCTTCGGCACTGGCAGGGAGTAGCGTCTTTAAAATATCCTGCCTGCTGTCACGATTGATCAGCGGTGCGAGAGAGGTCAGTATGGCATCACCTGGAAAGAGGGAAATCAACACCTGATCTTGACACATAATGTGGTGATCATTGTCGATGGGTATGGACAACCTGCCCCAGGCTTTTCCATGGTAGGCCGTCACGTGGGCCAGCATGGGTGTGACGGTATCCTGAATCCTGACTCGATAGGCGCCCAGACAAGAACGTGTTGGCCGGTAACGCAGGTAGGTTAATTGCACACTGGTCA
>JALTPW010000859.1 GCA_026999335.1 Chromatiales bacterium | reverse complement strand
ACGACATCCTTCACCACATTATTATTGATATCACGCACTATGGCCGTAAGGCGGGCTTCCTGACCGTCCGGGCCAATAGTGGCAGAGGCCGCCTGCAGATTGATACTCGCCGGTATGGTGGCGACAAACTCGGATACTACACTGGCCGTCGCGCTGCTGGTCACTGCCGTCACCTCCACGGGACCGATCGTGTCCGATGTCAGTGTCACGCTTGCCAGCCCAGCCGAGGTGGCCGCTGTCGGGGAGGACAGGGTGCCGCGTGTCGTTGAAAAGGCTACTGTCTGACCATCAGGCACAGGGTTACCGTTCTGCTGCCATTCCACCGCCACTGTGTGCGGTGCACTGATATCAAGATCTCCTGCCGGCAGACTGACAGAGAATTGGTCTGGAGAGACACTCACTGTGTAGGTAGCGACTTCGCCCAAACCCGAAACCGTAATGGTATCGACACCCGGTACAACCCCTGTCAGGCTGACCGTGGCATTGCCACTGATACCCGTCACCAAAGAATTGGAACTGAGCGTGTTTCCTTTGGCTGAACTGACACTGACCTCCTTCCCGGAAACAGCATTGCCAGCAGAATCCTTGAGGAAAACCGTTAAATCGATACTGTTACCAAGAACCACCGAACTCTCGCCACTGATGCTTACTATTGAGCCTGTCACGGCAACCACAATGCTGTCAGAGATGTTGCCCACAGACGCCGATACAGTGAGATTTCTATTAGTTGGGTCACCTGATGCAAACAGCTTGGCCGTCGCTATCCCAGCCGAATTTGTTGTACCAGGATTCCCCTGCACACCACCGCCAGAGGAACTGAATACGACGGTCTCACCCTCCATCATGGCATTATTGGCATCTTTGACCAGAACCGTTAAATCAACCTCGGAATCACTGGCTGAACCAAGCGTCGGCGTACTGGCCAGCAGAATAACGCTGGCCACCGAGGACGCTTTTGGATCAGCCCCACCACCAGGCCCCTCAGGCGGCGTTAAAAAAACATCATCCCCGCCACAACCTGACAGCACTAGGCCAAATCCAGCCATTAAGAAGAGAGTTAAAGCCCTTTGCAGTTTGCCCATCTTGCATCACCTGAGTTGTATTCGAGTGCTTCCAGTGTTCATCACGCAGCGACACGCCACGTCTAACGTCGTAATAGTCATAAATTGTGCGGCTTCCCGGTCGAGCAGAGTGTGAAGTAGTCACATATTGATTTCAAGCCGGTTTGAGAATCAATATAAGACCATCGCCCCCTTCTGCTAGACGTGATGGGTTGGCGGGCCGGCATCCCCTGCTCAATCGCCCGCAATTCAGCCCCTCTATCGGCACGCGGCGGAGATCATTGAGCCCTGTCGTGACCCCTCAGAGATCTTTAGTCTACTACAGGCCGGTAAACAAGCGGACGTCATGATGACTGAGACTCCCGTCACGAAATCCCCCCGAAGGCAGAGGCCCGCTATTCGTTGCGCACCCATAAGCGAGGGACTCTTGCAGCCATTTACCCCACTACGCTCACCAATCTTGTCACAAAACAGCAATAACTCCCTGTCTGTACGAGACTTTCCAGCTTATCCACAAAACCTGTGGATAACTTTGTGGACAAAGTGGGCAGAACTCACTAAAAAGCAGGCGGCTCTTGGCCTGTCATTGGAATGCACATTCTTTAACCAGGACATGTATCTCTTTTTATATCAATCGGTTAATGAGCAATCAAGGACTTACAGCACGCGCGATGAAAATTTGACACCCAGCACGGAGGCAGGCTGATATTTCTGTGCATAACCTGCCCCATAGGGGTTGACAAATGACTCGGAGCATCGATTCAAAGTTCGTGATGGCAACTCGTTTTTTTGCCGCCCGGGGTTAAATTTGCCAGAATGCGACTCCCTGCCCATCACCGCCACCCGTCTGCAACGATCCAGCATCATGAACCCACAAAAGCGCCACGAGATATTCAGCCGTTTGCAGGCACACAATCCCACACCGACGACGGAGCTGGACTATGCAACACCGTTTGAACTGCTGGTCGCCGTCACCCTGTCCGCACAGGCCACAGACAAGGGAGTGAACAAGGCCACGACGAAGCTCTTCCCAGTCGCCAATACGCCGCAGGCCATCTTTGATCTGGGCGAAGAGGGGCTGAAGGAATACATCAAGACCATCGGTCTGTTCAATAGCAAGGCCAAACATATCATCCGGGCCTGCGGGATTCTCATCGAACAACATGGTGGTGAGGTGCCGGAAGACCGCGCAGCACTGGAGGCCCTGCCCGGTGTGGGCCGCAAGACTGCCAACGTAATTCTCAATACGGCCTTCGGCCAACCGACCATTGCCGTGGATACACACATCTTCCGCGTCGCCAACCGCACCCGCATCGCCCCTGGCAAGACGGTGCTGGAAGTGGAAAAAAAGCTGATGAAGTTCGTGCCCGACGAATTCATACAGGACGCCCACCACTGGCTGATTCTGCACGGACGCTACACCTGCGTGGCACGCAAGCCGCGCTGCGGCTCCTGTGTGATCGAGGATCTGTGCGAATACAAAAAGAAGGAGCACTGAAATGTTCGGTCACAG
>JALTPW010000858.1 GCA_026999335.1 Chromatiales bacterium | reverse complement strand
TGAGTCCATTTTTTCGGCCATTTGAGGCGAATAGTGACTCATATTTAACGAAAATGTGCGGGAAAATGAGCCAAAATGGCTTTTCCGCAGTAGGCTCCTAGTTCTCGGACAGGCTCCTAGTGCTTCAATGAAAGACTCAGGCTGTATGATGCTCTCGGAATACGCGGAATTTTATTGTTAATTCAATGCGTTATCGATGGAGAACGTATGCGTATTCTTATGGTCTATAGTTAAGTATGAAGGGGTCAACATTGCAATGCCCGACAAAGTATTCAATCCCTCAGGGCCTAAAGAATAGCCCGTTGCGGCCGACTTTATTACTGCGAGAACGCGTGATAGTCTTGTCGGAGTTCTAAATGAGCGAGAAGCCCCCGATGACAATGGACGAAGAACGGCTCATCAAGGAAGAAGTATCTGAAACGATGGCTAGTCTGATCGTGCTCAGGCTTGGACATGAGCAACGTAGAGCCTGGGAAAGCGCCCCTTCACAACCCCAGCGATTGGAAAAACAGCAGGTCTTGGAAGTTCTGGTGGAACTGCTGGAAGGACCAGGGCATCTGCAGGTATTGGAAAATCAGCCCCCAAAAATCATATTCTCCCACGAAGACATTCGCCGCAAACTGGAGCAAACTGCCACGCCACAACCGCTGGGGCAGGCTTTTCGCGAGTTTACAACCTACGATCCCATCATGACTCCTTTACCGTTATCAGAGGGGACACCAGCCGCTAACCTCGTTAAGCTCTAGGGCTTGGCGTGGATCGTTACCTGTTAGGAACCCCGGCTCTCCGTGATTTCCTGAAAAAAAGCGATAACCCCATCACCCGCTGGGCAAATAACGACAACACCGTTTTTGATGAGCAGGTCTATATCAGCCCTATCTCATTGGGTGAAATCAAAGATGCCCTCAACAGACTGAATACGAATGATCCCAGTCGTACCTATTGGTTCCGCGCTATCATCGAAGGTGAACAGTTTTTTCAACACCGCGGCAACATCATTCCCGTTACCATCGAAGTCACTGACCGGTGGGTCGAAATTCGCCCCCTGGAATATGAAGGATGCTCTGACATTACTCAGAAAATTGAAAGAATTGGTGAGGATCGTAAACTGGTTTTGGCTACCGCCATGGCATATAACATGGTTCTCGTTGAATCACGCCAGCCGTATCATGATGACTTGATCCAGCGTGGCTTAAGGGTTTTTGATCCCTCTCAAGTCTGACGACATAGGTGAGATATTGCTGGGTCAGGATACACAGGCGCCTCGAGTCGCAACTCCTCGATTTCAAATTCTCGCGCTATCCGGCGGCGGTTTTCGCGGCCTATATACTACCAAGGTTCTGGCCAAGCTTGAACAGCGCGCAAAAAAACCACTTGCTGATATCTTCGATCTGATTGCCGGCACCTCCGTGGGTTCTATCATCGCCAGTGGACTGGCACTCAAAATACCCGCTGATGAGATTGCTCATTCATTTGAAACCCATGGTAAGTGCATCTTCAAACCCCCTTTCCTTGGCTTTGTGAGACAATGGATTTCAGCCAAGTATGCACAGGATCCACTGCGGAATTCGATCATAAAAATTCTGGGCGCCGAGAATGTATCCGTTTCCCTTAATGAGATAGATGCCCCACTACTGATTACTGCGGTCAGTCAAACGCTTGCTGAAACAGTACCCATGGCATCACGTGGTTTCGCGAGTATCAAGGCTTCAAATCAATTACTTTTGGATGCAATCCTTTCATCCTCGGCAGCTCCCGGTTATTTTCCTCCACACACTGTCGGTAACGAGGTGTTTGTCGATGGAGGCTTGGTTGCCAATGCTCCTGAACTGGTCGCGGTTACCCAGGCTTTGTCCATGACGGCGGCGGACATAAAAAACCTTCATGTACTTTCCATTGGAACTGTTGGCAATCGCAAGAATGATCAGCATCGCCATCCCGGCTCTCCAGGAATAGTCAAATGGATGATGTCCCGCGGGCTTTTCCAGTTGACCTTATCTGCTCAGGAGCGAATGGCCGTGGAACAATGCAGTAGCTTGCTCGATGATCGTTATTGCCGTCTTGATCAGGTGCCGACAGATGAACAAAGCCGTTTTCTGGGATTGGATATCGCTAACGATAGCGCCTGCAAGATCCTGACTTCTCTTGCCGAGGATACCGTTAACTCCGCATTGCAAAATGATCGATTTCGTATTGATGGTTTTTTATCTCATAATACTACCCGCTCGGTTGAAACACTGAGGACTTCGACAAAAACCGCCAGCTCATGAACCTACAAGTTACGCTCCCCTCATTCAATTTTACCAATGGCAACTTGATTCATATCAATACCGTACTCTTGGAGCGCTATTGTTACGTCAATTTGCCTCACATTTTTCCGCCAGCGAATAATCCTGAACCGCTCACCAAACTGTCTTTAATCCATAGCTGACTCAATCGATAACATGCAGGCACAAAAAGCGCGCCACCTACCGGGTTACACGATAACAAAAGCAGTCCGTGGTATGGTCATTGACCATGCCAACGGCCTGCATGAAGGCGTAACAGATCGTGCTGCCGACGAACTTGAAACCGCGCTTTTT
>JALTPW010000857.1 GCA_026999335.1 Chromatiales bacterium | reverse complement strand
ACAGGACTTAAAACAACGAAAAAATTGTAGTGGGAGGCCGCACTGGAACGAAGGGTGCAGCGGTGAAAAAAGTATCGGCATAGAATTTCCCACGGTTACTTTTACCTTTTTGTCCTGCCCATGCTAACGTCGCGGGTAAGCGGACGGCCAACACTGAGATTTCCAAGTACGATAATCTTCCATTTCCCACTGTCCTCAAACAAATGCCGCAGTAGGCCGATCCGCTTGAGCCGCCTTGTTAGCATGGGCAGAAAGCTTCATGCCAGCATGGCGCCTAAACAATCACTGTGCCTTTTTGGGCGAAGCCATGTGACTCGTAATACTCACCGTAATAACTGAAACCCCGGCGGGACTAAAAACAACGAAAAGATTGTAGTGGGAGGCCGCACTGGAACGAAGGGTGCGGCGGTGAAAAAAGTATCGGCATAGAATTTTCCACGGTTACTTTTACCTTTTTGTCCTGCCCATGCTAACGTCGCGGGTAAGCGGACGGCCAACACTGAACTTTCCAAGTACGGTAATCTTCCATTTCCCACTATCCTCAAACAAATGCCGCAGTAGGCCGATCCGCTTGAGCCGCCTTGTTAGCGTGGGCAGAAAGCTTCATGCCAGCATGGTGCCTAAACAATCACTGTGCCTTTTTGGGCGAAGCCATGTGACTCGCAATACTCACCGTAATAACTGAAATCTCGGCGGGACTTAAAACAACGAAAAGATTGTAGTGGAAGGCCGCACTGGAACGAAGGGTGCGGCGGTGGAAAAAGTATCGGCATAGAATTTCCCACGGTTACTTTTACCTTTTTGTCCTGCCCATGCTAACGTTCGCAGTGAGCGGCAGGCCGTAGCGGTGTGAGGCTTGTGGCATCAAGCCACAAATGAAACGCTGCGGAGGCCTGTCCGACTCTACTGCGCTTGTTATATGGCATATTTAATCCACCCATCACATTTTGTAAGCTCAATAAATTCTTTGCTTGGGTGCTCAATGATTTCGATTATTCTTTTCGCTGGTATGTTTTTGATACTATACCCTTCATGCTCTATCGGTATTCTAAGTTGATGACCAAAATTTGATAGAAGCACCCTGGCCATAGCTCCATCTGGGAATTTGCTTTCCTTCATAAATTCTATAGGTACATTGACCTTTATAATGCATGGAGTACCAACAGTACGCAGCACTTTCCCTGTATAGGGGTCACTCTCATGTGAATTGTAAAGCGCCTCCCCACCCCATGACCTGAAAAACCTCCCAATAGCTGATTCACTAGCAATAGATGGGTTATAGAAGCAAAACCACAATTTATGGGAACGATTGTCGTCATTAGCCTGATTCCTATTCTTCAAGCAGCAAGCAACTTCAGTGTCGATTAGGCTATGGTGTAAAAGTCGGTTAATCCTTGCACCTAGCGATGTTGAATTTTGCAAAATCATTCCATTCAAACGAATATTTTCAATTTCCTCTTTAGTTAACCTTGTGCAGTGATACCCAATCAAAGAGTGTCTTCTTAAAATATCACGAAATTCCTCTACCAATGAGTCATAGCTTGATGGACTTGAATAGGTACAACAATCGCACTCCCAACCTTCAAACCTTTTTAAGTTAGTTTCCAAGAAATTAAAAATATCTGTTGGCCATGAGAGTTTATCGGAAATATTAATTGAAATAGGCTATTCCTCCTAACGACTGCTTCGCCCTAGATGCCATATAACGTTTAGGTTCACCCGACCACCGGATTAAACCCGATGAGTTTGACCACATGATGTTGTTAATTGAAACCATAAATACCGAAACGCCGCAAAAGTTAGGTGGGTCGGAGTGCAACCTTTTGTTAGCCCCTGCCAAACATAACTAAACCGATGATAGCTAACCCAACCACAAACCATAGTAACCATTTTCTGCTACTCTCTTTCTTGGAATGCACCTGAACTGTAGCACCAAGACTTTTGAGTTCACTAATAAACTCCTCATTATGCCTACTACGCTTCTTTTTTAGCTTGGCTTCGTATTGGTGCCAAACATTTAAATGCATTTTGTGCAAAGTAGTATGTGCAATAGGTTTCCCCCAAAGCCCAATTAGCCACTTAATATCTGTTTTATTTAGCAGTTCCAATTTTTCAAAACCGAGTTCACGATATGTAAAGGGAAGATTTTTTAATTTCTCTCCAGGTATTGATTCAATGACATTATAACCAGGTTCTTTTAGTACATTGGAATATGGGATACAAAATGAATTTATTGCAGCAAGCCAATATAGTAACGCTAACTCTTCATCATAATTTTCTTTTGCTTTTCTCTTTTCACGAATTAGTGCTCGCACGGCAACAGCAGCCTCTCGAAATGATGCTGGCAATGGCATATTTTCTAAAGCCAGTTTAAGTCGCTTTACTGGCTCACCTCTAAGTTTCTTTATTCTATCTGCCCAGAATTCTCCAGCGTCTAACTCAGCTCTATGGCGACTCCAGAAATCAGAAGCATGTTTCTCCGCTTCATCATCATTTTGTGTTTCATGCCAAGACTTACTCATGATTATCCTTTTGGGCTAACGCCTAAGCTCAGCCGACCGCAAAGCGGAGTGGCTTTTGTGG
>JALTPW010000856.1 GCA_026999335.1 Chromatiales bacterium | reverse complement strand
TCCAGTGCCGTACGCGCGCGACGGCCCGACTGGTGGACACTGGACGGATTGCCGTATTCCTCGCGCAGATACGGCAACATGGCCTGCAATACGCGCTCGTCGAGCGCGGTGGTCGCATTGTGATCCAGGTAGATCGCCATAGCGCTATCCGCCGCAGACCGTCAGCCGCGCAGGCCGGCCACCTGCCGCTCCTGACGCAGATTGACTTCCTGCACGAATTCCCGCTTCACCAGCTGGCCCAGGGTGATGCCATCAAGGAAGCTGTAGATCTGTGCGCTGAGATCACACCACAGTTCGTGGGTCAGGCAGGCCTCGCCGTTCTGGCAGTCACCGCGCCCTTCACACTTGGTGACGTGGACCTTTTCATCCACGGCGGTAATAACGGCCGCCACATTGATATCATCGGCGGCACGGCTCAGGCGATAACCACCACCCGGCCCGCGGGCGCTGATCACCAGTCCCTGTTTGCGCAAACGGGAAAACAACTGCTCCAGATAGGACAGGGAAATACCCTGGCGCTGGGAGATATCCGCCAGCGTAATCGGTCGATCAGTGGCATGCAGCGCCAGATCCAGCATTGCGGTTACAGCGTAACGGCCCTTGGTTGTCAGTCTCATCACTCTCTCTCCTGCGGCATTTAACATCAGATCCGGCGTTGATGGCATGCCAGTCCCTTGTGATTAACCGGGCAACACAGACAACGTGTACCCATTCGCTTGATCGAGCCAATTCCTTACTCGGCCGCTTGGTTATTATCTATAACCAAGCATCATAGTCAAGTTAATTTGACTCGTCCAATCTTTCGCGCTTGGCATCCGCGCTGCCCGGATCAAAACCAGTATCTTCTGCGCTAGCATCCGAGATGCTGCAATCACCCAGCTCGGGCAGGGCGACATCTGCATATTCAGCATCCAGGCGCTTCAGTGCAGCACACATGGTTTCCATTTTGCTGTCCATGACATGCACGTGATCCAGCAAGCTATTGATGGCATTGGCCACCGGATCCGGCGCATCCTGAGTGGCGCCGTAGGCGTCGAAACCCAGCTTCTGTGCAGTGGCGTGGCGGCGGCGCTCGGCCTCGGAGCGATCCGGACAGACCACCCGCCCCGGCACACCTACCACGGTGGCGCCGGACAACACATCCTTTACCACCACTGAATTAGAGCCTACCCGCACACCGTCACCGAGGGTGATCGGCCCCAGCACCTTGGCACCGGCGCCCACCACCACGTTGTTGCCCAGGGTGGGATGGCGCTTGCCCTTCTCCCAACTGGTGCCACCCAGGGTGACGCCGTGGTAGAGGGTGCAGTCATCACCGATCTGCGCCGTCTCGCCAATCACCACGCCCATCCCATGATCGATAAAAAAGCGCTGACCGATGTTGGCGCCGGGGTGGATCTCGACCCCTGTGAACCAGCGGCCGATGGCGGAAATCCAGCGCGCCAGCCAACGTAGTCCCAGATGCCAAAGACCATGGCTCAGGCGATGGAACATCAACGCGTGTACCCCTGGGTAGGTGGTCAGCACCTCGAAGATGGTGCGCGCCGCCGGATCACGGTCAAACACGCAGCGGATGTCTTCACGAATCTGTTTAAACATCGTCCCGCCTGAAACACTCAACATATCAACACTAATACCCTACCCTGAAGGTAGGCTGAACAACGGCGCGATACCCAAACAAAAAACTACGAAATTATTTTTATGACCGCGAACGCGGCTTTTGGCTGGCGGTGAGGATGCCACGGAGAATATTCATCTCCACCTGATTGGGACGGGCGCGATTGAACAGTCGCCGCAGGCGGCGCATCATCACTCGTGGGTTGTCCGGATTGAGAAAACCGATGTCCACCAGGGTCTCGCGCAGGTGGGCATAAAAACGTTCCATCTCATCGGCACTGACCGCCGGCTCCGATTCACCCTCGACCGCCTCCACACTCGGGGTGCCACTCGCCATCAGGAGTTCATAGGCGACAACCTGCACCGCAGCAGCGATATTCAGTGAACTATAGTCCGGGTTGCTGGGAATGTGCAGCAGATAATGGCACAGTGCCAATTCTTCATTGGTCAGCCCGGAGTGCTCACGACCAAAGATGATCGCGACGTCCCTCTGCCGAACCTCATCGACCACCCGCCCGGCGCACTGACGAGGATCCCACTGAGGCAGCTTCAGATGCCGCAGGCGCGCGCTGGCGCCCACCACCAGCCCGCACCCCACCAATGCCTCCGGCAGAGCATCACACACCACCGCCGAGGCCAGCAGATCATCGGCGCCGGAAGCACGTGCCGTCGCTTCGGCGTGGGGAAACTGTTGCGGCTGCACCAGATACAACTGGCTCAGACACATGTTTTTCATCGCCCGCGCCACTGCACCGATGTTCCCGGGGTGGGAGGTATCCACCAAGACAATTCTGACCCTGTTCAACATCGCGCACACCATACCGGACTCTCCCCGGGAGTGGAACCGGCACACGGCGACGATCCACCAAGAACGTGCTGAATTCAGTCCCTCTCTGTATC
Organism: Chromatiales bacterium; assembly: GCA_026999335.1. Lineage (GTDB taxonomy): Bacteria > Pseudomonadota > Gammaproteobacteria > SZUA-152 > SZUA-152 > DRQN01. The sequence continues at coordinate 5,219 of JALTPW010000856.1, read as the reverse complement.
CGGATCCCGGGGTGGAATAAACGGAAAACATCGTGCGCACAGCGCACGCTACGAACAGGTGTAGTGTGCGCCGTGCGCACCACGGGGATACCCAATGCCTCTGCCCACGCCACGCCCCTGTGGTGGATGATTTGGCCCGCCCGATGATGACTCAATGCGGGACTATTTTTCTTCACGCTCATCGCATGGCGGGTGAATCACCTCGTTGATAGCGGAATAGTCAGTGTCCGCCAGCCCCTTAGCGAGGGCCAACGAGGTGATGTCGCGCATGCCCTGCAGGGCAGCGGTGGTAAGGCCACACTGCTCGGCGGCATCGATAAACAGGTCGATATCCTTGAGCAGGTGACGAGTGGGAAAATTGGGGTTGGCGTAGTCCCGATCCAGCATGCGCAACAGTTTCTTGTCGAAGGTCGGCGCATACAGGGCCGAGTCGCGCAGCATGTCCATGAACAGCTCGACACGCACGCCCTCCTCCTGAATCAGGCCGAGGCTGAGGCTGAAACTGGCGGTGAGTCCGGCAATGAGCTGGTTGAAGGCCAGCTTCATGGCTGCCGCCTGCCCCACCTCGCCGACATGCATGATGTTCTGCCCGAACACCTCAAGCAGCGGGCGGAATTGCACATACTGCCCCTCCGTCGCCCCCACCATCAGCAGCAGGCTGCCGGCCTTCGCCTCGGGAATACTGCCCAACACCGGGGCCTCCAGATACTCGGCGCCGTGAGCATGGGCGGCATCCTGCAGACAGCGGCTGTGTTCGGGGCCGATGGTGGCCATCTGCAGTAGCGTCTTGCCCTCCAGCACGCTGGCCCGTTCGGCGGGAAACAGCACTTCCTGAATCACCACCTGATCTGACAAGCAGGTGATCAACACCTCCGCCGAGGCCACCGCCTGCGCCGGCGATTCGGCCAGCAGGGCGCCTTTAGCCACCAGCGGTGCGGCCTTTTCCGCAGTGCGGTTCCATACCACCACACGGTAGCCCGCGTCCAGCAAGCGCCCGGCCAGCGGCACCCCCATCAATCCGGTGCCAAACAGGGCGACACGAGGTCTATTCACGCATTTTCTCCCGACGTTAGTACGACTCTTTCAAGGTGATAATGCAGAAATGAGCCTGTTGAGGCCAGCAGCCAGTACAAAACCACATTTTTTTGCTCTGCTATTCCACCATACCGATGGGGCCTTTGCGTCAAACACGCTGGCAAACATCTCAATTCTCGTCGACGAATGACGAATGATGCTGAAACAGGCCAAATGGGAACTACACGGGCTGGACAATATATTAGTATATGCTAATATTCATGCATATCCATTAATATCCAGATTCAGAGGAACAAACCATGAGCATTGATCGTATCGTTTTAGCCTTCGCCGGCATCGTCATCCTGGCCAGCCTGGGCCTGTCACAGATCCATTCAGAGAACTGGTTGTGGTTGACCACCTTTGTCGGCGCCAACCTTTTCCAGTCCTCTTTCACTGGCTTCTGTCCGCTGGCCAGCATACTCAAGGCCATAGGCGCCAAGCCTGGTCAGGCATTCGGCTGAAACGCGGTAAAAAACAATAAAAAAACAATAAAAAAAACAACAAGCCATTGAACTCCCTGGCGTCGGGGGCGTCTCAGGTAGCATGGGGATGAGGTGGAAACACCCGCCCCGCGGAACCCCCTACCGGTCCGTCCCGACCGGCTTCCCCCGAACACCGCCCTCGTGGCGGTGTTTTTTTGTCCACGATTCCGCCTCGCAGGCAGCGCACCAATACCGGCGATTAGCGGCGGATCCTCTTCCGCACCACGTAGCGAAACTGTCCTTGCTGCAAGAATCGACCCTCACGCAAGAAAGTACACGTGGCCATCGCCACCTCAGCGGAAAACAGCAAACCGCTATGGCTGGTGTGAAACACACGATAATCCGTCATCCCCGTCGAGCGCGTCTCACTGAGCGCCACGGCGCCATCGTTATGGGAGTCCGCGAAGAAGCCCATCAAGCGCCCCATCCCCATCCCCAGGTCACCGGCAATCACACCGATCTCCCGCTCCACCGTCCACGCCGGCACATCGCCGCGCAGACCGTGGTCAAGACTCTTGCCCAGCAGCAACCTGCCGATCCGTCGCTGCGCCATGCGCAAGGCGGCCACGCTACCCCCATGCGGTGTACCCAGAGTCACAATACGTCCCGGGCGCTGGTGGGAATAATCATGAAAGAACTGCCGCAGCAGCAAGCCGCCCAGACTGTGGGCGACGAAGTGGACGGTCGCGGCGTCAATCTGCTCGACAAAGTGCTGCAGACGTGCGGCATTGTCCGCCAGACTGCAACGCACTGTGGGATAGGAAAACTGCCGGGGGACGAATCCACACTGCCGCAGACGCTGACGCAGCAGCGACATCTCCAGCCCCGTCATCCACAGGCCATGGACAAGAACGACGGTTTCAGGCCGAGACATGGGTCAGCAGGCCACCGGGGCCTGTCCAAAAATAGGTGTCGTCACGAGAGGAGGCCATTTCAAGTCCGTTTTTTCGGTCATTCGAGGCGAATAATGACTCACTCTTCAACGAAAACAAGCGGGAAAATGGGTCAAAACGCAATGCCATTAAGTTAACGAAATAATAGCTTGTAACGCCCTCCTACACTCTGCTGTTAGCGTGGATGAGTGCAGTCAGCGGTTCCGGGCCATTCGTCGTATATAAAAATTATTTCAACCTTTTAGTGAGTATTGGGCCACTTGAAAATGAATCCTGAAACTTGAGATAGATGGATCACTAGGGTGAAATTTCCAGCATCCGATTCAACGCCAGCAGGGCCTGTCCGGCCTCCGTTTCGGGAACCTTGATCTGGTTCACCACCTTGTCCTGCACGAGATTTTCCAGGCTCCACAGCAGCGCCTCAGGGCCGATGCGGAACATGGTGGAGCACATGCACACGGTGCCGGACATGAAGTGCACGAACTTGCCCTCGTGCTTGAATTGTTCGTGCAGCCGGTTGACCAGGTTCAGCTCGGTGCCCACCAGCCAGCGGGTGCCGGGTTCGCTGTCGCGGATGGTATTGATGATGTACTCAGTGGAACCCACATGGTCGGACTTCTGGCACACCTCGAAGGAACTCTCCGGGTGCGAGATGACCTTGGTTTCCGGGTGGCGGGCTTTGAACTGATCGATGAATGCCGGCTTGAACATCTGGTGCACGGAGCAGAAACCCTTCCACAGAATCATCTTCGCCCCCCTGATCTGTTCCCGCGTGAGACCGCCCATGGGCTGGTCGAAGTCCCACACCACCATGTCTTGCAGCGGAATACCCATGTTGAAGGCGGTGTTGCGACCCAGGTGCTGATCGGGAAAAAACAGTACCTTTTCACGCCGGCCGAAGGACCAATCCAGTACGTGACGAGCATTGGTGGAAGTGCAGACGATGCCGCCATGGCGGCCACAAAAGGCCTTCAGGTCGGCGGCGGAATTGATATAGGTGACAGGGGTAATCTGTTCGTCCACGGCCAGCACCTGCGACAACTCACGCCAGGCACGTTCGACATTGGCGAGGTTGGCCATGTCGGCCATGGAACAGCCGGCGGCCAGGTCGGGCAGTATGGCGATCTGCTCGGGACGCGAAACGATGTCCGCCACCTCGGCCATGAAGTGCACGCCACAGAAGACGATGTATTCGGCATCCGAATCTGCGGCACGGCGCGACAGTTTTAGCGAATCACCGCTGACATCGGCGTGGCGGAACACCTCCTCGCGCTGATAGTGGTGGCCAAGGATGATCAGCCGTTCGCCGAGAGCCTGTTTGGCCGCGACGATGCGTTGCTGGATTTCCGCTTCACCGAGGCCGGTGAGACTTTGTATTTCAAGGGGATTGGCAGACATTAATACAACTCCCGGATACCCGTTTCAGCCGATGGTATCATTTTTACCTGGATCCGAGGGTTCAGATCCAACTCAACAATCACCCGCTAAAGCAGGCAGGTTAGCGGACTGTAAAGTCTGCATATGGGTCGCTAGACCCGCTTTTTAAACCCACTCCTGCCATGATTATCGGCAGCCCCTGTGGATACAAGGATGCGGTGAAACATGAACCTCATCAATCGCGAACCTAACCAAACCCAGCGCCAACGGGAAACATGACCAACTACCACCGGGCAAAAACCAGCGGATGACAAGACGCGATGGGCCCTCATCACCGCCCGGCGGAAACGGCCGCCGGGTCATTCGCGCCTAATGAGCAGCCCCTTCGGCAGCAAACCGTGCCCCACCGTCACGGCCAGGCCGCAGTGCAGGCCAAGGTTGGCCAGGGCCACGGCGTTGTCGCAGATGAATTCCTCGTCGGTGTTCCGGTATTCGCCCACGCCTTCCCGGGCATAGAACTCGATCTGCATCAGCAGCCCCTCGTTGAAGCGCTTTTCGTCACGGGTCACGATGCCGTGCAAGGCGGTGATGAGCGTGTGGTAGTTGCGATCCCCCGGGGTGCGGGGCGGCCGCGCCTCGTAGTCCCGGAGCTGGCCCAGGAGAAAATCCAGGGCCAAATCCCGCTCCGCCAGCACGGCGTGCTTGAGGGCATGGGCGTAGCGGTTGACGTCGACATCCATTTTGTATCCGTCCGGCGAGTCCTGGAACCACGAGGCCAGCTCCCGCGCCAGCGCGAAATCGGCGGCCATCAGGGCGTAGTTGATGCCATCGATGAACCAGGTTTCGCAAACGTCCGCCCAGCTCACCTCCCCGTAACCGGGGTCTTCCCACTTCGCCTCCACGACCGACCCCGGCTTGCCGGTGTACTGGGGATTGGGCGGCGGCCACTTGTCCCCCAGGTAGTCGGGGTCGTTGGGGTCGTAGGCCATCGTGAAGCTCTTGAGCATGCACCGCGCCGCGCGGGCGAACTCGGCGCGGACTTCCCCGATGGGGTCGCCGTTGAGGAATTTGGCGCGGGCGAGGGAGGCGTACTCAAGAGAGTTTCCAGTGTAAACGCTTTGAAGGGGGATATTCTCTTTCTCATAAAGCCCGTCTTTTAGCGCTTGTTCGGTTTCTTCCAATCCCTCTCTGGAATCGTTAATCCAGTGATCAATCTGTCCCTGCTCCGGTGGTATCATTTCCCGAACGCCTCGCCAATGACTTTCTTCATCTCTTCAAAATTCTCCATCTTGAACTCGTCCAGCGGGTCACCCTTGACAATGCCTCTCTTGTCACGATTGTAGACCCGCACCCTCCCGGTCTCGGTGTTGGTGTGAACGGAGATGTGTTG
>JALTPW010000855.1 GCA_026999335.1 Chromatiales bacterium | reverse complement strand
GCCGGTCTCGCCGTGGCCTTCGTCATCCTGGCCCTGCGCCCGGATCTCCTCGGCCAGAGCCGCCCGGTGGTAGAGATCACCGAATCCACTCCCCAACGCACACTGGCGGGCAGCGGCCCGGTCTCCTATGCCGACGCCGTCGATGCCGCGGCACCAGCAGTGGTCAATGTCTACACCACCAAGATCGTCACCGAACGCGCCAATCCACTCTATCGCGATCCCATCTTCCGCTATTTCTTCGGCGACCAGCTGGCACCACGCCAACGCCTGGAAACCAGCCTGGGTTCCGGGGTCATCGTCAGCAATCAGGGGTATATCCTTACCAACAACCACGTCATCGAGGGCGCCGCCGACATCCAGGTTGCCCTGCGTGATGGCCGCAGCATCGAGGCGACCCTGGTCGGCACCGACAGAGACACCGATCTCGCCGTGCTGAAAATCGATATGCAGGCACTGCCCGCCATCACCTTCGGTTCCTCCGAAAACCTGCGCGTGGGCGACGTGGTGCTGGCCATCGGCAACCCCTTCGGCTTCGGCCAGACGGTGACCATCGGTATCACCAGCGCCACCGGCCGCAACCGCGTCGGCATCAGCACCTTTGAGAACTTCATCCAGACCGACGCCGCCATCAATCCCGGTAACTCCGGTGGCGCATTGATCAATGCCCACGGCCAGCTGGTGGGCATCAACACCGCCATTGTTTCCCGCTCCGGTGGTTCGCAGGGCATCGGCTTCGCCATCCCCGTCGATCTGGCCAAGGAAATCATGAGCCAGATCATCGAAACCGGCCACGTAGTACGCGGCTGGCTAGGGGTCGAAGGACAGGACATCACACCCCAGCTGGCCGAATCCTTCGGCCTGCAAGGCGTGCGCGGAGTCATCATCGCCGGCGTGCAACGCAACGGCCCGGCCGGCCGCGCCGGCCTGCGCCCGGGCGACATCCTTACCCACATCAATGGCCAACCCACCATCGACAGTAAAACCAGCATGGATCTGATCGCCGGCTTTTCCCCCGGGACGCGAATCACCCTGCGCATCCTGCGCGCCGGGCTGGAAATGGAACTCAAGGCCATCGTCGCGGAACGCCCCTCCCGCGCCGGCAGTGGCCGGGGCTGACCGACAACCCGGCTGGAGCACTCATCAAACATGTGCCAGCTACTCGGCATGAACTGCAACGTCCCTACGGACATCTGCTTTTCCTTTGAAGGCTTCCGCGCCCGAGGCGGCCGCACCGGCCTGCACAGCGACGGCTGGGGCATTGCCTTTTTCGAAGACCAGGGCTGCCGCCTGTTTCTCGACGACAAGGCCTCCGCCGAATCCGCCATCGCAGAGCTGGTACGCGACTATCCCATCCGCTCCCTGAACGTCATCGCCCACATCCGCAAGGCCACCCACGGCCATGTCGCACTACAAAACACCCATCCCTTCCAGCGTGAACTTTGGGGGCGCTACTGGGTGTTTGCCCACAATGGTGAACTGAAGGATTTTTCGCCAACGGACAAAGGCCGCTTTCGCTCGGTCGGCAACACCGACAGCGAGGCCGCCTTCTGCCACATTCTCAACACCCTGCAACAACAATATCCACAGCAACAACCAACACCGGTGGAACTGCTAAAGTCCCTGCGCACAATCAGCAACGGCATCGCCCGCCATGGCATGTTCAATTTCCTGCTGTCTAACGGGGAGTTGCTATTCGCATACTGTGCCACGGATCTCAACTATGTACTGCGCAAGGCGCCATTCTGCACCGCACACTTGATCGACGAAGACGTCAGCGTGGATTTCAACGAGCTCACCACCCCCGACGACCGCGTGGCCCTGATCGCCACCCTGCCGCTGACCGACAATGAAAACTGGGCAAAGATGGCGCGCGGAGAATTACTGGCCTTTCATCATGGGCGGGTGCTGGCACGGGGCTAACACTGAAACGCTGTCTTTTGTAGGAGCGGGCCATGCCCGCGATGGTTTTTCCTTATATCGATAAAGCATTGTTTTGATCATTGGAGCGGCTTTAGCCGCGAAAGAACGACATAGGCCCTCATTGTTGGCACCAGCGCTCATGCAGCCCCGCCCACAACAAGCAAACACAACCCAATGTGCTTACCTGGCAGGCTTCACGCCAGCAATACGATTAAGACTCACGCCGGACGAAGCCGCGCCGATGAGACGGCAGGTCAGCCATCAACGATGGCCTCAGTCTGATCAGTAATACGCCAGTGGGTTCTGGCGGAAATAGGCTCGTAGTTGGTCGTATACCTCGGCACAATGAGCGTGCAAAGTTTGTGGATCCGTGAAGAAATATTCGCAGGCCACGGCGAAAAACTCCGCCGGATCGGTGGCGGCATAGGGATCGATGGCCAGCCGGTGATGCTGCTCCAGGCGTTGCTGCAGATCGGCATAGGCCTCGCTGAGGGCTAGCGTCCAGGCTTCGATGGACATCTCCGGGTGCAGCGGTGGCATGCCATTGGCACAACCGTTTAGCATATCCAATTTATGGGCGAATTCGTGGATCACCACATTGCGCCCCGGATGGGGAGAAAAGCTGTCGTGCTGTACATCCTCCCAGGAGAGGATCACTGGCCCCTGCCCCCAGGACTCA
>JALTPW010000854.1 GCA_026999335.1 Chromatiales bacterium | reverse complement strand
AGCTGTTCCTGGATGATGATATCAACCCGGAGGCCCTTGCCGCCGTGTATAAGGTCGGCCCGTTCACCCTGAATGCCGCCTATGCCTATCTTACGGCGGGCAACTGGGATAACAAGCCGGATGCCGACAAGACCAAGACGGCTATCACCTACCAGGGTGTTTTCCAGGGTGGTCGTGACCTGAAGTACACCGTCGCACTGGGTGGTGCGAGTGTGGATGATCCGGCGGATGTGTTTAATGCCACCCAGCACACGATGCTCAGCGCCCAGTTGAAGGGCGATGCCTGGCTGGCCGGCGCCGACTACCTGAAGAGCGACGCCGATGCCGAAGATACGGCCTACGTGGTACAGGGCCGCTACAAGATCACCAAGGCCATCGGTCTGCGCGCCTATTATTACCACGTTGAAGGCAACGCCACGCTCGCCGATGGCCTGCTTACCCAGGATAATTTCCCGTCTGCGCAAACCGCTGCGGATAATTTTAAGGGTGTTCGCCTGCAAATGGACTACAAGGTCGACAAGGGCACCAGCGTGGATCTGCGCCTCTATGATACGGAAATCATCACCCGGGGTATGGATGGCCAGGACGCCCAAAATACCCGTCTGCAGCTCAACGTGACCCTCAAGTTCTAGATCCGGCGGTGTAAACCGCGCAATCCACAAGGGGATAGGGGCATTGCTTCATATCCCCTTTTTTGTGCCTGCCTCGGTTTGTTTTTGTGGGAGCGGGCCATGCCCGCGATGCGTTTCATTGCATTTTCAGAAAAGTGTATCGCGGGCATGGCCCGCTCCTACAGCAGGTCACACCGCAACAACCATCCGCAGGTCAGGGTGGGCATGACCTACCTGAAGACACGGATTCCGATAAACAGCCGAGAGGCATCGCCGTAATTCTGGCTGGAAACAACGCTTGACAAAGCCTTTAAGAATGAGAACAATTCGCATTACCAATATGGCTAACACTCAGGACGCAGGATGATCAATCAAAAGAGGGTGGTTAAAATGCTGGTCGTGGCATGTGCCCTGTCGGCGCCGACAATGTTGCTGGCGGCGATTCCGCTCACAGACAGCGTCAGTGTGATCGGCGACGCGCGCACGGGCTTTTATACCCTGCACCGCGATGATCGCGACGGCAGTGACTCGGTCAAAAACGAGTGGCGCCTGCGACTGCGCGCTGGCTTACAGGCGGCGTTCAGTGACTCGTTCACGGCCCGGGCGCGTTTTGCCGGCCGTTATACCACCCACAAGGATAGCGGCGACCCCGAGTTCGATTTTTATCAGGGCATCACGCCCGGCAAGGATGGCCTGAAAATGGGCCAGTCCACCCTGGACGAACTCTGGCTGAATTACGCCACGGATCGCTGGAGCCTGCGTGCCGGGCGCATGCAGACCAAGTTCGAACTGACCGGGGTGGCGAAAAAATCGCTGGATCGCAATGACAGCCCCAATACCGACATCGCCTGGACCGACGGCCTGTATTTCAAATACAAAGGTGGCAATGGCTGGAATACTCATGTCATTGCGCAATACAACTACGCGGAAGGTGCGACGCAGGTGCGCCGTGGGACGCTGGACTTCCGTGATGACGACAGCCGCATCAGCTACTTTGCCGCGCTGGAAAAGCGGGATAAAAAGGCCACTATCGTGCAGCAGGGTGTGGATGTTACCTGGTTGCCCGCCGCCCTGCCCGGCAGTGGTGGAAATCCGGATGATTACGTGGCCTTCGTCGGTCGCCTGGCCGCACAGTGGCCCATGGGCACGGGCGGGATGAAATTCCTGCTTGGTGGAGAGCTGGGCTTTGCGCCGACGACGCCGACCAAGAGTGCGGTCAAGCTGGCTGGCAGCGGTGATAGCGGTGGCACAGCGGGGCAGGTGACCTTTAACTTCATCGATATTGTGCCGAAACACAGCGTCGGCGTGGTGTTGGCGCGGGCGGATGCCGGTTGGTTGTTGTCGCCGGACTTCAAGAGTAACCAGTATCTGGCCGAGACCCGTTATCGCTGGAACCTCGCCAAGAAACAGCGCCTCGAAGTACGCGTGCGTTACCGCACCGATATCGAACAGGAGGTTGGCTTGCAAAAACGCAAGGACAAGGATCTGTATGCGCGTTATACCGTGAAATTCTGAGCTGAATTTTAGTTTTCGGTTGACCGGTAACTCCCGACCTCCCCGGGAGTTGCCGGTTTTTTTGCGTGTTCAATAAGGGACGATGCAGGATGCCAAGGCCGAGGAACGAAACCCAACAACTCGGGCATGGCAAGTGACGGCTTCCAAGGCTGCAAATCGAATCATTCAGGCTACAGCTCGGTAGGGTGGACACGTTTTTTGTGCTCACGCGGTTGCTCCGTATTGCGCGTGGGCATGAACAGCCTGCCCACCCTACCCGACTGAGCGCCACACGATGTGTGACACCGCAGAGCAGTGTCACAAGCCCGGGTTTGCTCTGCCTGACCCCATGCATCTACCTGTAGGAGCGGCCCCTCAGGCCGCGATAGCCACAGCGAGAAATCTATCGCGGCCTGAGGGGCCGTTCCCGGCGTATTTTCTGCGGCCATAAAAAAGGCCGGGGGGGCACTCCGACCTCTCTTGCGACTTCACGCTAC
>JALTPW010000853.1 GCA_026999335.1 Chromatiales bacterium | reverse complement strand
GGGCACGCCACGGGACAGCATCAGGGTGGCGATGAAATTTTTCATCTGCCGTCGCCGCAGTCGTTGGATATCGGCGCTCTCTGTCGGGCCTTCCACACCGTAGTTGGCACTGTAATTTTCTGACATGCCATCGTGATTCTGTTCACCGTTGGCCTCGTTGTGCTTGCCGGCATAGCTCACCAGATCGTTCAGGGTAAAGCCGTCGTGACAGGTAACGAAATTGATGCTGTTAAGTGGAGCCTTACCGCTGTGCTGATAGAGATCGGCACTGCCACACAGACGGCTGGCCAAGGCGCCACGCAGTCCCGGATCACCGCGCCAAAAACGGCGAACATCATCGCGAAAACTGGCATTCCACTCCGACCAGCGCCGCCCTGGAAAGCGACCCACCTGGTAGACGCCTGCGGCATCCCAGGCCTCGGCAATGAGCTTTACATCATGCAGGATGGGATCCTCGGCGATACGTTCCAGCAATGGGGTATTGGCTTGCAGTACACCGTTTTTGTCCCGCGCCATCACCGAGGCGAGATCAAAACGAAAACCATCGACATGCATCTCCTGCACCCAGTAGCGCAGACAATCGAGGATGTAGTCGCGCACCACGGGGTGATTGCAGTTGAACGTGTTGCCACAACCGGTGAAATTACGATAGTGGCGCAGTTCACTATCCAACATGTAATAGATCGTATTATCCAGCCCCCGGAAATTGAGGGTCGGCCCTTGCTCGTCGCCTTCCGCCGTGTGATTGAAGACGATATCGAGAATGACCTCAATGCCGGCGCGATGCAGTTCACGCACCATGGTCTTGAATTCATTGCTCTGACAACCAGGCCACGCACGAGTGGAATAGCCTTCTTTTGGTGCAAAAAAGGCCACACTGTTGTAACCCCAGTAATTGTGCAGGACTTCGCCATTAATGGGATTGCGCTGTGTGAGTTCGCATTCATTAAACTCCTGCACCGGCATCAGCTCCAGGGAGGTGATACCCAGTTCCTGGAAATAGGGAATCTTTTCCACCACCCCAAGAAAGGTACCGGGATGGCTCGCACCCGAAGAGGGATGGATGGTCAATCCGCGAACGTGGGTTTCGTAGATTATCGTATCCTGCCAACGATGCCGCAGCGGTCGGTCACACCGCCAGTCGAAGTCATCAGATGTCACCAGACAACGTGCCATCCACGGCTCGTTATCTTTGCACCAGAAAGAAAGATCGCTGCGCGGTGAGGCTGGATCATAGCCCCGCGCATTAGCAAAGCTCCAACGTCCCGTGCCGACCAGCGCCGTTGCATAGGGATCAAGCAGCAGTTTATGCCGGTTGTAGCGCATGCCCGACTCAGGTTGATAGGGACCGTCCACATGGTAGGCATAGGCCTGTCCGGCCTGTAAGCCACCCACCCACACATGCCAGATATCACCCGTGCGATGCGCAGCGGGATCCAGTTCAATACGTAAATGATGTTTGGAGGCATCCGGGGTTTCATAGAGCAGCAACTCAACCGCCCGGGCGTGACGACTGAACAGTGCAAAATTAATACCCTCATCACGCGGCCAGGTGCCAAGCGGTAACGGCCTGCCGCAAGCCACCCGCACAGGTGCGTGTGGCTTGTCCGGCGGCACAACACCTGCGGGATGATCACAGGATTTCTTCATAACCAGATACCGGTAAACCAGTGTCCCAAGCCCAGATAGAGAGCTACCCAGAGCAGGCAGGCTGGCAGGTCGTAGAGATAAAAACGCTGCGGGGATATGCCTGATATACCTGCCAATGACGGTACGACGGGATGAACAAACCAGACGAATCGGCCAACGGCAATCCCTGCCGCCCCATAGCGCTGCAGATAATCAGAAGCCCTTGAACGCTTTTCCATAAAGCGTGTTTTGTGCAAACGATAGTGCAATTCCTTTGACCCCAGGCGCCCTGTCCAATAGCCCAGGCTGTCACCCAGCATGGCACCGAGGGAGGCAAACAGCCAGGTTTTCTCTAACGGCAAAACACCACTCGCCGTCAGGGCGCCCAGGGAAATTGTGATGAAAATACCGGGTAACATCAGGCCGATCAGCGGGGCAGATTCCAGCAACATGAGAATAACAATGCCGAGGTAGCCCCATTGCCTTACCCATTCCTGTACCAGTATCAGATCGGTCTCGCTCATTGGCGTTCCTCATCGAACTCTACACTTGAAGTATCAGGGCAGGACAAGCACTGCGTCAGCTCCTTTCCATTCCAGGCGAGTACGCCAGGTTTCTGCATCATCATCGCCAACATCCATAAGCACCACCGTCTTGCCGTCCATCACGGCCTGATGCAGCATTTCCAGCTTGTCTTCCGGAATACCCATGCGCCGCAGGGCGATGGTGAGATGGGTCGCGGCTGCGCCAGCGGTCATTATTCCCGCACCGGTAACAGCGCCAACAATCGCATTGATAATGGGACCGGCTACCAGAACCGGGCCAATACCGGGAATCAGCATCAGACCGCCGGCACCTGCCAGCAGTCCGCCGAGGGCACCGGCCAGGGCACCGCCTGCTCCCCAGACCTTAAAACGTTCCTTTTCATCGGTATAGACGATACCGAGAAAGTCGTCACCCTCCCCTCCGGCCTTGT
>JALTPW010000852.1 GCA_026999335.1 Chromatiales bacterium | reverse complement strand
CTTGCAAAGGGGTTAAGAGCGTCTCCGCCGAGAGGTTTCGAAAAAATGATCGAAGTAAACCCTAAAACCTTTCAAAAGGGGCTTGCCGATAAGACCGGTGTAATATTCTTTAAAGACTACTGGCCACGTGGAAACGAATCTGAACAGACTAGAAGCGGAGACCACATCGATCTATGGGATAAAGACAAGATTACAAGCAGTAGTATGTTCTTTAGGTCAGTATATGAGTTTTTTGGTACGTTATCAGACCTCAATCGTAGCAGGAAAATCTGGTTCTGGGAAGTGAAATGAAATCATTATCCTTATATGTGTCTTTAGTCGCTTTTACGTTTGTAATAAATTTTGGTATTTATCTATTCTCATATAATAAAATAATATTCCCATATCTAACCGAATCCCAACGAATGGATATTGCTCCAATTATATTCTCCAATGTGTTGTTGGGCTATTTTGTGGCATCAATTTTTATTGTAGTGCTAATGGTAGTTGCAAAAAATCACATAACAAAAAGTTCAAGCGGACGCTAAAAGCGCGCCGCTTAACCTGGCGTTATGTGAGTATTGAATGAAATATATATGGCCAATTCTAATAGGTGTTGTATTGTTAGCCTCAATTTATTTGACTTGGCAATATTTGGGGCGTTATGCCGTCATGTATGCGCTAGTTGTTTTGCTGTTAATGCCAGTTACGGAAGCCGCCATTCAGGGAAAAGGAGGAAGGGCTTTTGCATTTGTTGGCCTTGCTGTTGGGGCAGTCTGTGGCTTGGTAGTTGGTTATTATGTTGGGCCATTCATCTCCGAATCAATACATGGCCCAATACCAGCGGAATATAATATCCGCCTTGATTTAGTAATGTGGCGGTTTCTTTTTGCAAGCTTCTTCGCATCTTGCTTTTCTGCTATAGGGGGCAGGCTTGGAAGAACACGGAGCCTTATTTGAAATATAAATCACATAACAAGGCAATTTCACGCGGACGTATTTTTCGCTGCCGCTCAAAATACGCCGGTGAATTGCAACGTTAGCATGGGCAGGACAAAAAGGTAAAAGTAACCGTGGGATAAAGGGGATAAAGGGGATAAAGGGGATAAAGGGATAAAGAGGGATAAAGGGGACGCTACCCTTTAATGTTTAATGAGAATAAGGGTAGCGTCCGTATGCCGTCATCGATGATCAGTCTAGCGGGTTAACGTCCCATCAAAGGAGTTATCCGTATGCCTTTGTAGCACCGGGAAGCAGCGCCTGAGTAATCAGAGGTTGTAAGTTTCCCAAGGACGAAGTTGCAGGCCGCACCGTAAGTGAACCTATGAGTAGCCTCGTTAACTTAAATTATGGAAGCCGGCCCGGTGGACATTTGGGGAAGGCCATTGTCAGTGAAAGGAAACAAAAAAACAGGGTCAGGCTTGCGCTTTTGTATTATAAGTCTCTGGAAGCACAATTACGCAAACCTGCTCCCCATCTTCACATCTTCCACAAAGCTGGGAGGCTATCTTGGGCGAAAAGGCGATGGCTCTCCAGGTACAAAAACGGTTTGGATTGGTATCCAACGAATGCGAGATTTTGCGTTGGCAATTAACGGGTACAAAAAAGCATCCTTGTGCAACCAAACTTATGTGTAACGGTGTGACATCCCTGTAGACAACTGCATCATTTACGGTGGCCGTTAGATCACATGGCTTCGATGTCTTGTACCCAAAGCACTTCGCGGGGCAGGCTCTGCCATCTCGCCTCCAGCCTACGCCTCATATGATGTTTTTGTTCATCAGCTCGCAGTTTTGCGTCCGGCTTCCTTCAGACCGACCTTCGCGGGTTGGCCCTTGCGGTGTTTTTCAAAGTGGTTATCGTCTACTAACAAAACGGTGTTCGACGGTGATCTCTACAGAAGACTTTCACCTCATTAATTCATACCCATGCTGGGCGTACACAAAAGCAATTGAGAGAGACAAACCTCTGCGGTGCTCGGTTTGTGCTAAAAGGGCCTAGCGCAACCAACCTCCGCTACGACTTGCCCCTCACTGCTGGCGTTAGCGGCTACAACGCTTTGACGTCATGACGCTATAGCGCTATGCTTGTCATAGGAGGTGTAATCTAATGAGCGAATTATCAAAAAAATCAACAGTTTATTTCGATCCAGATATCCATCACGCATTGAGGATAAAGGCTGCTACGACTCATCAGTCCGTCTCTGAGGTAGTCAACGAGGCAGTACGGCTGTCATTAGTTGAAGACCAAGAGGATCTAAGTGCTTTTGAAGAAAGGACTAGTGAAGCTACCTTAAGTTATGAAGAACTACTAGATGATTTAAAGTCACATGGAAAAATATAGCCTCTCCTTTAAAAAATCAGTTTCAAAAGATCTTCGACATATCCCAAATAAAGATGTACAGCGCATTCTCGAATGCGCAAAATCGTTATGTGAAAATCCTCGTGCAGAAGGCTGTATAAAGCTATCCGGTCAAGAGCGATACCGGATAAGGCAAGGCACATACCGAATTCTATATGAGATTAAAGATTCAGAATTAATTATTACAGTAGTGAAAGTTGCTCACCGCAGTGAAGCATATAAAGGAAGCTAACCAAGGGTTCCAGTGGACAGAGCTTAAGGAGCTTAAGGGGTCAGAGCCGAATGGCACTAAGTTAAGAAATAAGCCTATATAATCAAATGGTTACCAGAGGACTTTTAGCTAACTCACTATCAGTCTGCCTATGGAATATATGCATATGAATGAAAAAGCGATAGAAGCGCACTGAACTTACCTAATCAAACGCCATTCTAACTAATTGAAATATAAAGTCATTTCTTCTTAACTTAGTGCCATTCGGGACAGACCACGGTTTTCATGGCAAATAATAGGTAAACCGTGGTCTGTCCTCTGTTGTTACGCAATTCAATGGATGTTGACCCGGCTTACATCCGCGTGGGCACAAAAAACGTGCCCACCCTACCCGGCTAAAACATGCAATACCAGTCTGGTATTACATTTAGCGGTGTCAAGTGTTGATTTGTAACAGCATCCGGCGCGGCTGATGGCCAATGGATGCAATGGGCCGCCCCTGTAACAAACCGATATATTCGAGTGTCGTGCGCATGACACACGCTACAGGCAGGTGCAAGGTGGATAGCGTCCGCGTGGACACAAATGGCGGCCTACCCGACTCCCTACAAAAATCTGGTAGGATGGGCAGACTTTTCATGCCCACGTGGAATACGCATCAATCGCGTGGACACAGTGCCCACCACAGAACTCAGAAAACGGATAGCGACAAAGAGAGAATCAGTCGCCGCCCTCTTCCCCCACATCAGGCACCGAACGCGGCGCATGGCCATGGTATTCGATGTCTTCGCACTGCAGGGGCAAAAAGGATTCCGGCGGATTATCGCAGGCTTCGCTGTAACAGGCGGCGACACCGCTGGTGACAACAATTGCAGATATTCGCTGAATTTGTAGTCGCGTCCAGCCAAAATCCATCATGACAGCAACCGCATAACCCGTTAGGTTCAGACTTTCCCCCTGGGTCTCTAGTAAATACTGTTCTACGTCATAGGCGAACATCAGGTATGGCCCGGCCTCCAGCCCCAACTTTTTACTGACCTGCTCCATCGTTGCAATCCGTTCATCGGCAGTGGCTATGGGACGCCCAAAACCAGAAACAATCAACCGCTTTCCCCGCCTCCGCGCACAATTCCTCAAAATCTGGGGTAGTAATGCCCTGTTTTTCTTTTGCGCCAGTCCATTGCGATATAACTCATAAACCTCCTTCATCACCACACCGGGGCCATACGTACTGGAATCGGAAGCCAAAATACCCGCAGAAACACCTGCAACTGGCGAGGATCGAACGGCCCCTGACAGGCTGCCAATATGGTTACACCAAAGTCGAGGATCCGGGTAACTCATACACTGATAGACAGCCTCAACCCAATCCGCAATGCGTCTCTCCGGCAATTCATCTAGCACGGCGAGCAACAAGGTCTGAAAATAGGAAACCTGCCCCACCAGATCATCCAACAGCGAATAGCGACCGTAATAAACGCCTTGTCCAATGACCCATCCGCCCTTCCGACTTCGAATAATGCCCCGCCGCTTGTCCCACAATGTGCTTTCGGATGTCATTATGTCACCTCTATGAAGTAGTGATCGTCATCAGGAAAAGGCATCGCCGTTCTCGGCTGATTGGCCAGTTCAAGGCCGTGGGCGAGCAGGCCCGGGGCGGCGGCAATCTGAAACAGGCCAGCCCCGGCGCGAGGATGAAAACCGAGATCCAAAAAAACTACGGCGGCCACGGCGGGCAGCAACCAGCCACCTTGCTCCGGCTTCAAGGCTGCGGCAAAACGGCTGCCCCAGTGCAAGGCCTCCCCTGCCCCTGGCAAGGCCAGCAACCGATTAACCATCGACAGCGGCAGGGGGTCGATGCCATCGAAACGGCTACCAAAACCGGGCGCCACACGCCAGTCCCCTTCCGCCGGGCGTTCACAGGCGGTCAGCAGCTCCACCGCCACGGCCCGGGGATCCTTGTTCCGCTGGCGACGGAGGAAGGCCATCGCTGCCGTGACCTCGCCACCGCCAAGGTGATTGCCACTCAGCACCGAGAGGGCGATGGGTAGGATGTGCACCGGGTTGGTCTTGCCCACACCGGCCATCATGGCCGCGCGGGTCGCCGCATGGCGAGGGCCGGGGTTGCTCAGGCCAACCAACAGGGTCTCAAATAATCGTCCCTGGTCGGGACTGGGCAGTTCTCCCCGCAGAAGCAGAAACAGGACATCGACAAAACTGCGCTTCTGCATCAGCTCACCCAGTTCGTAACCATGGTACCGGCAGGTCTGGCTGAGATAGGGATTTTCCGCGCTGGGCGTCTCTTCGCAGATGCGGGTCGCCGTGCGCGCCGTGAAGGGTTCGTTGCGACTCTGGACTTGGCCGCGGTTCGGTTTGTCTGTGTTCATGCGTCTTTGATGTCTCTATTACCATTCGCAGATTTGCGGTAGAAGGCTCCATCACCACCGGGAGAAAATGTAACGGAGGGCCATGCCCTCGCGTTAATTTGGTTTCATGCGGATAATAGCATTCAATGGATGCTGGCCCGGTTTTACAACCGCGTGGACACAAATAGCGGCCCACCCAGCTTGCGAAACCCGGGCTACCCGAGAATCTCTGATGAATTCTCATGGGGATGTATTAATCTGAGTTGAGGAAAATAGGTTTTATATTTTCCAGAATCTCTTGTTATCAGATCGAATGCCGATATGGATGCATGCGCCCCATTAAAAAAATCAGGTAACGGCAATATGTTGTTTCCCTTGTTTTTTCTGTATTTGAGAAAGACTTTCCCGGTAAGAAATAATGCTTCACGGGGTATTTCCAGCACCTTAATATCCAGCCCTGAAATAGCGCTTTCAACTTCTTCTATATTGACAAAGCCAATAGAAACTTCTGTATAAACAATGGAGTTAATGTATAGCGTATTGGTCTGGCTATATTTCTCTAATATTTTTTCCGACCAATCAGCCCAATTCACGTCATCGGTAAATAAATCCAGCAACACACATGAATCAACAAAAACACCGTTCATTATGCCTCCCTTGTGAAGGCCATAATTTCATCGGTAGACATTTTTGCCGTCGCTATTCCCCTGAATTTTTTGAATTTCCCTGTTTTATCAGGATCATCCGTCTTAACAATGTAAAATCGCCCACGATCCTCAACAAAATCAATTTCAGTTTCCGGGGCGATGCCTAAAGTCTCCCTCACACTTCTTGGGATCGTGACCTGCCCTTTCGTTGTAACACGCATGATTCCGCACCTCTAAAGCATGTAATACCAGTCTAGTATTACATTTAGCGGTGTCAAGTTTTGATTTGTAGCAGCATCCGTCGCGGCTGATGCCCAAAGGATGCGATAGGCCGTTCCTGTAAAAAAAACCGATATATTAGGGGCATCGTGCGCATGGCGCACGCTACAGATGGGTGCAAGGTGGGCAGTGCCTATACAAAACACGGGAATTATCTATTCTGTGGCGAGAGCCGACCCGAAAAAGATTCCGGGGCGCATGCAGCTTTGCCGGGATCGCCGCTAAAAATGCAGCTTTATTGTCGCGCTATAGCTACGGCCTTCTAATGGATAGTCGCCAGGAATGGCCTCAGGAGAGGGTTCCCGGCGCTCCTGATCCAGCAGATTGCGCACCATGAAACCAATCTCTCCCTTACCGAAGATATCGGTACGGCGCAGAAAGAGATCGACGCTGCGATAGCCCGCGAGGCTGGAGCGGGAGTCAGCAACCGGCCGCTGCCGCGAGGAAATCCAGTTGAAACGCCCATCGAGGATCCATTGCGGGGCAAAACGCCAATCACCGCGCAAGTAGAACTGATGGCGGGAAACTCCGGCGGCCATCTCATCGGTGGCGACGTCGCGGGCATCCTGAAAGGCATAGTTTGTGCGAATATCCACCGCCGGGCTGACATCCCAGGCCAACTCCCATTCGAGGCCTCGCCCCTTCTGGCGGCCGACATTCCCCGCGACCGCCCCACTCCCCGTATCCACAAACTCGATGAGATCCTTGATTTCATAGCTGAACAGATTCACCGTCATGTGGATGTCGAAGGTGGGCTGGTAGTCGAAGGCCAGCTCGATGGTCTCAATCGTCTCGGGCTCCAGGTTTTTGTTGCCGATGGCCACCGGGTTGTTCTGGTTGAAGAGTTCCTGAAAGGACGGCGGCCGGAAGGCGCGGCCGTAGAGGAGCTTGGTGGTGAGGTTATAGAGAGACTGCCAGACCAGGGCCAGGCGGGGATTCACAGTATTACCGAAGTCGGAATAATTATCGTAACGCACACCGGCGGTAAGGCCCCAGTCGGGGGCCAGCTGCCATTCGTCTTGCAGGGAAAGATAATAGGCCCGCCGTTCATGGTCGCCAATAAAGACATGGGGCGTGCCCGTGACGTCGGTCAGTGTGCCATCGACCACGGGTTGGCTGCCATCAATGACCCCGGGGCCGAAGTTTTTCGTCTCACCAGCCTTGAGGCGTCCCAGGGAGGCGCCGATACCCAGGCGCAGGCGGTGACGTTGTAGGGCAGTGTAAAACAGGCTGCTGTCCAACCGCCAGTGCTGCTCATCGATATCGGGGTTACCGATGAGACCATCGGGAAAATCGACAGGTGAGCCCGCAGAGTTGATATTGCCATCGCTGCCAATAAGCAGGCGTGTGCCAGCAGGGAACAAGCGCTGACGGGAGTCACCACTGATGTCCATGTAGCTAAGTGTGGCCTTGAGGCCCAGATCCCGGGCGAAATCCGGATTGTCGTAGGTAGCATCAGTGAGATAGTTGCTTCCATCACCTCGTCCACCGGAATCCAGTGCCTGCGCCAACCCTGGACCCACACCCACATCCTGCAACCGCCAGTTCCAAAGACGCAGGCGCCAATGATCACGCTTTGCATCGAGATGCACATCCAGGCGTTTCCCCCGGGTATCCAGAGAACCGGGGGCCTGAGATGCCGTAGTGTTGGAGAACCCATCAGCCTCGGTCTGGGCATCTTTTTCGATCACCCGTCCGTCATCACCATCGGTCTGCTGGTATTCCAGGTAGAACGCCAGCTCCATTTTACCTAACTGCCGCCCGTGCAGCAGGGCCGTCCGGCGGGTACCAAAGGAGGCAATCTCGCCCACTACCTCGGTGCCATCAATGTCTTTCGCCCCTTTGGTAATCACGTTGATAACACCAGAGAAGGCATCGGCGCCATAGACGGCCGAACCGGGACCGCGAATGACCTCGACACGCGCGACATTCTCGA
>JALTPW010000851.1 GCA_026999335.1 Chromatiales bacterium | reverse complement strand
GTCATGGGGATGGGCCTGAAACAACGATGGCGAAAGTTGACATGACAAGTGGGGCGGCGGTTGTCGCCGCACCGGTATCCGGCGAGGTCAATAATCGCGAAGATGTGATTCGTCTGCTGGATATGGCGTGCGATTATTATGCCCGTTGCGAGCCTTCCAGCCCGGTTCCACTGTTGTTACAGAGGGCGAAGCGGTTGGTATCAAAGGATTTTATGGAAATCATGCGTGATTTGGCGCCCGCCGGTCTCACCCAGATCGAGGAAATTGGCGGAGTTCCAGCGGATGATGTTAAATAAGATAAGTGTATCAAGTTGAAATATCCAGGCTGGCGCCTGAAGATGCAGATTCAGGTAGGAGTTAAGTGCTGGGGTTAAACGACAGCAGATCTGTCGTGTACATATAAAATTAAGGAGGTGCCTTGTGGCAAAGGCGAGTAGTCAGAAGTTTATTGCAAGGAATCGGGCCCCACGGGTGCAGATTGAATATGATGTTGAGCTTTACGGCGCAGAAAAGAAGATTCAGCTGCCCTTTGTCATGGGGGTATTGGCAGATCTTTCCGGTAAACCGGAAGAGTCGTTACCGCCAGTAGCAGATAGAAAGGCGCTGGAAATCGATGTGGATAACTTCGATGAGCGGCTCAAGTCCATGAAGCCCCGGGTTGCCTTCCAGGTGCCGAACACACTGACCGGTGAAGGGAATCTGAGTGTGGATATTACCTTCGAGAGCATGGATGATTTTTCTCCCGCTGCCGTGGCAAAAAAGGTGGATGCCTTGAATCAGCTGCTTCAGGCGCGGACACAATTGGCAAACCTGCTTACCTACATGGACGGTAAGGGGGGAGCTGAAGACCTGATTGCCAAGGCGCTGAATGACCCCACGCTGCTGAAGGCATTGGCTTCTGCGCCAAAACCCGAGGATGAAGCCGCACAAAAAACAACGACTGCTGAGGAATAACGTCATGGCTGAAGATGCAACCTTTGAAGAGCAAAAGGCAGCCGCGGAAGAGGCGGTTATCGAGCCCGGTGAATTCGCATCCTTGCTGAAAAAGGAATTCAAACCCAAGTCGGTTCGGGCCAGAGAAGCGGTGGAACAGGCGGTGACTACGCTGGCAGAACAGGCGATCTCAGCCTCCCAGCTGATTTCCGATGATGCCATTAAATCGATTGAGTCCGTCATTGCCGAGATTGATAAACGGCTGACTGAACAGGTCAATCAGATCTTACACCAAGAGGACTTCCAAAAACTGGAGGGAAGCTGGCGCGGCTTGCACCATCTGGTGAATAACACCGAAACCGACGAGATGCTGAAAATCCGGGTGTTGAATATTTCCAAGAAAGACCTTAGCAAGACCTTGAAAAAATTCAAAGGCACGGCCTGGGATCAAAGCCCCATCTTCAAAAAGATGTATGAAGAGGAGTATGGGCAGTTTGGTGGTGAGCCTTATGGCTGCCTGGTGGGAGACTACTATTTCGATCACAGCCCACCTGACACGGAGCTTTTGGGGGAAATCGCCCAGACTGCTGCCGCCACGCATGCGCCCTTTATCACGGGTGCGGCGCCAACTCTGATGCAGATGGATTCCTGGCAGGAGCTGAGTAATCCACGTGATCTGAGCAAGATTTTCCAGACGCCTGAATATGCGACCTGGCGCTCACTCAGAGAGTCGGAGGATTCCCGTTACATTGGCATGGCCATGCCGCGTTTTCTTGCCCGCCTGCCCTATGGCGCCAGCACGGATCCGGTTGAGGAATTTGATTTTGAGGAAGACACCGGCGCAGCGGATCACCGCAAATACACCTGGTCCAACGCGGCCTATGCCATGGCAACGAACATCAACCGTGCCTTCAAGTTGTATGGCTGGTGTTCGCGTATTCGGGGTATTGAATCAGGCGGGGCTGTCGAGGGACTGCCAACCCATACTTTCCCGACCGATGATGGTGGTGTCGACATGAAGTGTCCGACTGAAATCGCCATCAGTGACCGGCGAGAGGCAGAGCTGGCAAAGAATGGTTTCATGCCGCTTATCCACAAGAAAAACTCGGATTTTGCCGCCTTCATCGGGGCTCAGTCGTTACAAAAACCGTTTGAGTATGACGATCCGGATGCCACGGCGAATGCCGCCCTGGCCTCACGTTTACCCTACCTGTTTGCCAGTTGCCGCTTTGCCCATTATCTGAAGTGCATCGTGCGTGACAAGGTTGGTTCGTTTAAGGAACGTGCCGACATGGAAAAATGGCTCAACAAATGGATTATGAACTATGTCGAGCCGAACCCGAGCACGGCCTCGGAAGAGGACAAGGCACGCAAACCCCTTGCCGCCGCAGAAGTGGTGGTTGAAGAGGTCGAGGGTAATCCCGGCTATTACACCTCGAAGTTTTATCTGCGGCCCCATTACCAGCTCGAAGGGTTGACGGTATCGTTGAGGCTGGTATCGAGGTTGCCGTCAGAGAAATCATAGTGACAGGAAAAATGTAAAGGAGTGGATCCCATGTCTTATGATATGTATATGAAGGTTGAAGGTATACCGGGTGAGAGCACGGACGATGCGCACACTGATTGGATGGAGCTGCCTTAGCTACGGCCATGGTCTGTCGCAGGCCGTTTCGGGAACCAG
>JALTPW010000850.1 GCA_026999335.1 Chromatiales bacterium | reverse complement strand
ACGGTACGGTATTCCACCCTCACACCGGTACCCCGCAAGGGGGCGTGATCTCGCCGATGCTGGCGAACATCTACCTGCACTACGTGCTGGACCTGTGGTTTGCAAAAGTGGTTAAGCCGCACTGTCAGGGACAGGCACACATCATCCGCTACGCGGATGACTTCGTCTGCACCTTCCAGTACCGACGCGAGGCGCAAGCCTTCTACAGAGTCCTACCCAAGCGATTGAATAAATTCGCCTTGGCCGTGGCACCCGAGAAGACCTGCATCCATCGCTTCAGTCGATTCCATCCGGGCCGCGACCGGCGGTTCACCTTTCTGGGTTTCGAGTTCTATTGGGAAGCCGACAGCAAGGGGATACCAAGGGTATGGCGACGGACAGCGAAGAAGAAACTACGCAGTAGCTTACGAGCGTGCAAAGATTGGCTAAAAGTCAATCGGCACAAACGCCTGCCGGTCCTGCTCAAGACCCTGAAACGGAAAGTACGCGGACATTACAACTACTTCCGAGTTGTGGGCAACAGCCGGGGCCTGTGGACGTTCTACAAGGAGGTGGTGAAGTTGCTGTACAAGTGGTTAAATCGACGGAGTCAAAGGCGAAGTCTGACATGGCCGAAGCTGAAGCGGGTGTTGGAGCGCTTTGCGTTTCCCACACCTCCCCAGCCGTCCCGCCAGACAGTGAATCGGGGGCTTGCGTGAGAGCTTGTCTTACTACGCGAGTGAGTATGTTTGAAGAGCCCTGTGCGGGAAAATCGCACGCAGGGATCTGTGCAGGGGACGCTGGGTAACCGGTGTTCCTACTGCGACGAGCGCCAAGCAAAGCTTGGTGCATCTTGCAGGGTGCAAGTCCCTGTCGGGAAAGGGCTAACCCCCCACCCGTATCGAGTGTTGCGCCCACGGCGGAACCGAAGTTATCTATAAACTTCCAAAGGAGAACAAAGTGGGTGAAGCGTACACAGAGAATTGTGCAGGCCGTAGGGAGTTCGCAGCTCCTGAAAGTTGGTACAGCTTCGAAATGCAAATTGAGATCGGCGAGGGTTTTAACGTACACCGAAGCCAACACAGAAGCATCCGCAATGGTAAGGATGTGAAGGGTCTCCGGAGTCATCAGGCTGTGGCATGTACAAAGAGATGCATACAAGAACTTGGGAGCCCCATCGAGGCCCTGAGAGGAAACGATCAAAGGAGACTGTATTGCTAGAGACACGAAGCAGAGCGGAGACGGGACTGCGCTGGTCACTGAAAATCGTTTCGTACTGTCAGGAAAGCCGAGAAGCCGGTAAAGCGGATATGGACCGATGGCTCGGTGGGAGTCGGATCAAGCATAGTACTCTGAGCGTGGGAGAGCCACGTACATGGGGAAGGTCTTGACGGAAGTACGTAGCCCGCAAAGGAAACTCGTGCCCGACGCAGAAGATTGGGAACGACATGAGCTCACCTCACTACGGGGAATAGCCTACAAGGCAAAGATGAAACCGGATTATCGGTTTAGAGACCTGTCACGCAGCATCGACGAGACGCTACTGGGATACTGCTTTCGCAAGTTAAACAAGAAAGCAGCCTCAGGCGTTGATCGAGTGACCTATTGCGGCTACAAAGAGAATTACACAGCCAACATAGGAAACTTAATGGGTCGGCTGAAGCGTGGTGGATATCGAGCAAAGCTGGTGAAACGGAAACACATCCCAAAAGGGGCAGGGAAGACGAGACCACTGGGTATCCCCGTGATCGAAGACAAACTGCTTCAGACAGCCGCGTCAGAGATACTGAGTGCAATATACGAACAAGAGTTCCACCCGTTCAGCTATGGTTATCGTCCCAGACGAGGGGCTAGGCAAGCAGCGGATGATCTTGTCGTAAGAATGCAATTTGGCCGTTTTGGTTATGTGGTAGAAGCGGATATAAAAGGCTTCTTCAACCACATTGATCATGACAAACTGCTGGAGATGCTAGCACAAAGAATCGATGACAAACGCTTCCTACGGCTCATCAACAAATGGCTGAAGGCAGGGATTTTAGAAGAAGATAAAAGCATAAGCTATCCGGAAGAAGGCACACCGCAAGGTGGCAGCGTCTCCCCGATACTTGCCAATATCTACCTGCACAACGTTATCGATGAGTGGTTCGAGGAAGTCGTCAAGCCTCACTGTGAAGGTGATGCGATCATCTGCAGGTTCGCCGATGATTTTGTTTGCGCATTTCAGTATGCGAGAGATGCAGAGCGGTTTTATAAAGCGCTACCCAAACGACTGGAGAAATTCAATCTACAGGTTGCCGAGGATAAAACACACATCCTACGCTTTAGTCGCTTTCAACCCAGCCCGCAGAACAGGTTCTGTTTTCTGAGCTTTGAATTCTATTGGGATTCAGACACCAAAGGAAAACCGCGCCTGTTCCGCCGAACGGGTAGAAAGAGATTGCAAACAGCGAAACGTAACCTATCCGAGTATATCGGTGAGAACCGGCACATGAAGACCTCATTATTGCTGGCCTCCTTAACGAGAAAGTTACGTGGGCATTACAACTACTTTGGGGTGATAGGCAACCTGGCTGGTCTTCACGCCGTCAAACAACATGTGATGGAGCTGCTGCATAAGTGGTTAAATCGACGCAGTGG
>JALTPW010000849.1 GCA_026999335.1 Chromatiales bacterium | reverse complement strand
CGCCAGGGAGACTATGAGGCGGCATTGAAACGTCTGACGGCCTTGCTGACGGCCTACCCCGAAAACCCGGTATTTCGCTACGACTACATGAGTGTCCTCGCTTGGGCGGGGCGGGATGAAGAAGTGCTGGCGCAGTCATCGCAGGTTGATTTTGCGCAGGTGCCTGTCTATGTCCTCAAAGCCATCGGCAAGTCGGCGCGAAATCGCCAACGGCCGGAACTGGCCATCACGGCCTATGACGCTGTATTGCAGCGGGACGCGAATGACCAGCAGGCCCGCCTTGGTCTTGCCATGAGTCTGGCTGAGGCCAAACAGCCTGCCGAGGCGAATGCGCAGATGGTGACCCTGCTCAAAACCGCACCCAACTCCGTGGCGCTGCTGGAGACCTTGGCTTATGTGAAGGAAGCCGATGGTGATTATGCCGCTGCCATCGCCGTTTATGACCGCTTGTTGAAGACTGAGCCCACTCATCGCGGTGCGCGGCGTGGCCGGATTCTATCCCTGCTGCGTCTGGGCGTTCCCCACGAGGCCATCCGTCTGGCCCGCCATGATGCCGAAGTATTTACGCCCGAGGACTGGCAGCGCATGGCCGGCGATCAGGCGGCGCGGGAAATACGCTGGGGACGCTTGCCGACGGTGACTCCCGCCGAACGTTATCGTGACACGGATAGCGCCATCGAACGCTTGCAGGCTCAGTACCGGCAGATAGTGGACAAAGACAGTGCCGCCGCCTTGCGTAATCGTTTCGACCTCATTGCGGCTTATCGTAACCGGCGCCTGATGCATGAGGCGACCGCCCTGTATGAGCAATTGCATGAACAGGGGGTGACCTCCTTTCCGCCCTACGTGTTGGCCGTCACGGGTGATGCCTATCTTTCGTTACGTCAGCCAGGCCAGGCGGTTGTGTTGCTGGAGCAATCGATCGATAAAAATGCCGATGATATGGATGCCCAGTATTCACTGTTCTATGCCTATCTGGAGGCCGGGCAGTACGAGAAATCACTCGCCCATATCGACCGCCTGGTTGCCTCGCTGCCGCAATGGATATGGCTGCCCGGCAGCAAGGAGCGGCAGCCGGGTCTCGACAGGCTGTACGCGCAGACCGTTGCCGCCATGGCGCGGGCCTATGTGGACAAGCTGGATGTTGCCGAACGCAGACTCGAGACCCAACTGGCGCGGGCGCCTGCCAGCAGCGATATCAGAAATGGTCTGGGCAGTGTCTATCTATGGCGAGGCTGGCCGCGTCTGGCGCGGGATGAGTTTCGTGCGGTACTGGCAGTAGAGTCGGAGAATCTGGGCGCCCGTACCGGTATGGTCAGTGTGCTGACCGCCCGGGGGGACGACGCAGCGGCGGATGCCGCATTGACACCATTGCTGAGCGACTACGCGGATGACACCCATGTACGCAATCTGGCGCGTGATGCCGAGGTGCGAAAAATGCGCGAGATATGGATGGAGGTCAGTGGGGGATCCAGTAGCAGCAATGTCTATCAAAGCAGCAGTGATCTGGCCTTTACGACCTATTACTACGATAAACCCTGGAACCCGGGACTGCGTCCGTTCGTTTATATGATGTACCGCGAAGCCGACTTTCGGGAGCAGACCGTGAGCCGCAATCGTCTGGCGGCAGGCGTGGATTACCGGCAGCGGGACATGACCCTGCGCGGCAGCATCAGTGACGGCAATGGTTCACCGGGTATTTCATTGCAGGGCAACTGGATGCCCACGGATCATTGGCGGGGCGGGTTGTCCCTGCAGAGCTTTAGCGAGCAAACGCCATTGCGCGCGGATCTGACGGGGGTCGAGGCCTGGTCTCTGGAGGCGAGTACGGAATATCGCTTCCACGAAAGCCGCAGCCTGGGCCTGTCTCTGCAAACCATGGGGTTTGACGATAATAACCGGCGCAATACCCTGACGGCCTTTGCCCGCCAGCGGCTGATCAATGGCTTACGCTACAAGCTGAGTGGTGAAGTCTATCTCTACCGCCAGACCAATACCGTGGAGGGTACGGACTATTTCAATCCGTCCCGTCAGGACTCTGCTGAACTGAGCCTCAGCAACGAATGGCTGACTTACCGGCATTATGAAAAATCCATGCGCCAACGCCTGGTGGCTGGTGTCGGGCCGAGCCGCCAACAGGGATTTGATACCAAGCTGTCCTGGTCGTTGAGCTACGAGCATCACTGGAGCTTCAGTCGGCAGTTCAGTCTGAGTTATGGCATTACGCGTGCCCAGCCTGTTTATGACGGGGTGCAGGAATCCACCACGCGCGGTTTTCTGAATTTGTATGCAAGGTTTTGATGATGACGACTAACTTTAAAAAGACCCTTCAATGCTTGCGCCGGCGGATGCAGAAAACTCTGTGGGTTACGCTGCTTCTGCTGATGTGCGCGCTGCCGGTTAGTGCCGAGCTGTTGGTGATTTCTTATCATGAGGCGAGCCATGTGCTGGGGCGTGATAAGGACACCAAGGCCATGACCCTGGAGACCGCGGAACTGGCCGCGCAATTTTCCTGGCTCAAGGAGCGTGGCTATGTCTCAGTGGATGTCGATGATCTATTGGCGGCGCAAAGAGGCGAGCGTCCGTTGCCGGAAAAGGCCGTGTTACTGAGTTTCG
>JALTPW010000848.1 GCA_026999335.1 Chromatiales bacterium | reverse complement strand
AATGTTGGATTCGATCTGGGCGTCTTGTGGGTGAGTGAGAATTACCGTCTTGGCGCGACAGTGATGAATCTCAATGCCCCCACCTTTACCTTTCCCGGTCTGGATGTCAGTGGCTATTCAGGTGGCCCCGTTGCCCGCCTGTTGAGCCAGGATTACGTCTACAAAATGGAGGCTCAGCTCAAATTGGAGGCCGCGTTGTTTTCCAGCAACCGTCAGTGGGCGATCAATGCCGGGTTGGATGCCAATGCGGTTCCCGACCCGTTCGGTGATGACTACCAGTGGATGACGCTGAGCGCGGCCTACTTGACCGACAGTTGGTGGATTCCGGGCGCTCGTGTTGGCTATCGCGCCAATCTGGCCGGAGAGGAAATGAACTACGTCACCCTGGGCGTGACCCTGTTCAAGGTCTTCAATGTCGATCTGGCCATGGCGTTGAATGAAGTCACCATCGATGGCAACAGGGTGCCGCGTGGCGCAATGCTCAATATGGGGCTTGCGTTGTCTTTCTGATCATCTTTCAGTGTGTCGAAAACCCTTACAGCGGTGCCGTTGCCGGGGGTGTCTTTCAAAACTGGAAAGCGAGTTGTGCGTGGGCGCCATCCTGTTCCTTGCTGTGCGAGGCGGCAATGTCGAACATCAGAAAACCCAAGGCGACGCCCAAGCCGAGTGATACGGTGCCGGCCTGGGTACCGGTCAGATTCTGCTGATAGCCGCTGCGCAGGGCGAGCCAGCGCCAGGGCTTGAATTCCACGCCCAGTGCGGCCATTTGGGTGGCGGAATCGAAGCCGGAGGCCTGGTTTCGCGTCAGGTCGAGATCAAATTCGAACACCGTACGCCGGCTCTGGTAGGCAAAGCCGGCACGCAGTTGTGGGGTGATATCGAAATAGTCTCCCGTGTTGCCGTATTCGAAGTTGCCGGAAAGCAGATTCTTGGCCATCAGGCCCAGCTTCCAGATGCCGAACTCTTTCAGCACGCCGATATCCAAGTTGAAGGCTGCATTGCTGCTGTACTGGTTGCGGTCGATACCGGTCTTGGCATCGCGGACATCCTCGCTGTAGCCATAACCTTCGATAAAGAGGAATTTGACATTAAAGCCCACCGCCAGTTGGCGGCGCCAGCCGGTGCCGTTGATAGACTTGGCGGCGGTGATGCCGTTTTCCAGCACCTGGGCGCCACGGTGCTCGATGCGGGAGACGTATTGAGGGTTGGCGGGATCACTCAGGTTATCGCCCGTGACGCTGGCGCGGGCATTGGCCCAGTCATAGATGTGTATGTAGGCGGCGCCGCTGAGGAGGCGACTGGGGATGGCGAGCAGGATGGTGCTGTTGCCGCTTTCCCGGTAGATGTCGCCGCCCATGGCATTGAGGCTGGCCAGTGCGGCATCCCGGTTGGCGATGGTGGGGCTGGCATCCAGGTGATTGGCGGCCTGCTTGAAGGCGGCCAGATTGTCTTTCAGGTCATCGGGATCGCCGCGTTGGCGGCCCATGCCGGGCGCCATCAGAAACCACTCGCGTTGTTCCTCGGCCGTGGTCAACAGGGCCGGGTTGTTGAAGGTGGCATAGCGGGCGCCGGTGGCGACGCCGACGCCACCCATGCCGGCGGCGCGTACATCGAAGACGCCAAAGGGTTGTGCCTGGGCGTTGCCGGCACTGGCCAGCAGACCAAGAGCGGCTAGTGCAACATGGAGATGTCGATGGTGCATTAGCTGTTTTCTCCCGTCCAGAGCATGTCCAGCACAGCATCCAGGCCGCGGTAATGGAGGGCGGCATCGGCCTGTGCGCGCACTGCGGGCTTGGCGTGATAGGCCACACCGAGGCCGGCTACGGCGAGCATTTTCAGATCGTTGGCGCCGTCGCCCATGGCCACCACCTGCGAGGGATGGATCTCCAGCTCGTGGCACAGGGCGGTGAGATAGGTGGCCTTGGTTTCGGCGCCGACGATGGCGCCTTCCACCGAGCCCAGCAGCTTGCCGTCCTTTTCCGCCAGCACATTGGCAAGAGTGAAATCCAGTCCCAGGCGCGTCTTCAAGCGGTCGGTAAAAAAGGTGAAACCGCCGGAGACCAAGGCCAGCTTGATGCCGCGGGCCTGGAGGGCGTCGATGAGGGTTTCCGCACCCGGATTGAGGCGCAGGCGTTCATCGTAAACCCGTTGCAGGGCCGATGTATTCAGCCCCGTCAGCAGAGCGACGCGCTGGCGTAGCGAGGCTTCGAAGTCGATTTCACCGCGCATGGCGGCCTCGGTGATGGCGGCCACCTGTGGTTTGACAGCGACGAAGTCGGCGATTTCGTCCACGCACTCGATACTGATGAGGGTGGAGTCCATGTCCGTGATCAGCAGGCCGACACGGGTGGGGTCGAAGCCAGCAGGCAGGGTGTTGATGTCCAGGTGCAGTTTTGTGCGCAGGGCTTCCAGGGCCGTGTGATCCGGTGTGCCGGTGTGGCGGATGCGGAAATGACCGTCACAGTCCTGCAGTTCGCCTGCCAGATGTTTACTCAGCGTGGTGCGCTGATCGCTTGTCAGTTTGGCGCTGTGGATGAGGGTGGTGGGCATAAGGCTTCCCGCAGGTCGAATCGATGTTTTTTACATTCTACTCTGAATGCTTCATGAATATGTATTA
>JALTPW010000847.1 GCA_026999335.1 Chromatiales bacterium | reverse complement strand
AAGGCGAAGCCATCGCCGAGGGCGTGTCACTGGCCAAGGATCTGAGCAACCTGCCCGGCAACATCTGCACCCCGACCTACCTGGCTAAGCAGGCCGTCAACCAAGGCAAGAAATACAACAAACTCAACGTGGAGATCCTGCAACAGGCACAGCTGGAAAAACTCGGCATGGGCTCCTTCCTCTCGGTGGCCAAGGGCTCACGCGAGACACCACATCTCATCATCGCTGAATACAAGGGCGGCACCAGCAAACAGAAACCGGTGGTGCTAGTGGGCAAGGGTATCACCTTTGATGCCGGCGGCATCTCCATCAAACCCTCGGCGGCCATGGACGAAATGAAATACGACATGTGCGGCGCCGCCACCGTATTAGGCGCCCTCACCGCCTGCTGCGAACTCGAACTGCCCATCAACCTGGTGGTGGTCATTCCCACCTGCGAAAACCTGCCCGATGGCGCCGCCAACAAACCCGGAGACATCGTTACCAGCATGTCCGGACAGACCATCGAAGTGCTCAATACCGATGCCGAAGGCCGTCTCATCCTCTGCGACGCCCTGACCTACGTCGAACGCTTCTCACCCGATGCCGTGATCGACGTCGCCACCCTCACCGGCGCCTGTGTGATCGCCCTCGGCCGCCATGCCAGCGGCGTACTGGGCAATCATCATCCACTGGTGCACGACCTGCTGAACGCCGGCAAGAGCAGTGGTGACCGTGCCTGGGAGCTGCCGCTGTGGGATGAATACCAGGATCAGCTAAAGAGTAACTTCGCCGACATCCCCAACATCGGCGGCCGTGAGGGCAGCACCATCACCGCCGCCTGCTTCCTTTCGCGTTTCACCAAAAAATACCACTGGGCGCACATGGACATCGCCGGCACCGCCTGGGTTTCCGGTAAAAAGAAAGGCGCCACCGGCCGTCCCGTACCGCTGCTCACCCAATACCTCATCGACCGCTGCGAAAACAAGGGCAAGGCCAAAAGCAAGAGCGTAAAAGGCAAGAAATAATCTCCCATGACCAAGGTCGATTTTTATATCCTCTCCGCCGGCTCACGCGAACACACCGCCTGCAAGTTGGTGGAAAAGGCCTGGAGCCTGGGCCATCGCATCTACATCCACACCGCCAGCGCCGATCAGGCCCGACACATGAACGGACTGCTGTGGATCTTCCGCGAGGGCAGCTTCCTACCCCACGAGCAGTATCAGGTGGGCCGGGAGTGCGACTCACCGATCCTCGTCGGCAGCGACGAGGCACCGGACACCGACAGCGACGTGCTCATCAACCTGGCCAACGACGTGCCACTGTTTTTCAGCCGTTTCCTGCGCGTGGCCGAGGTCATCGGCGCCGACAACGATGCCAGGCGCAGCGGCCGCGAGCGCTTCCGCTTCTACCGTGATCGCGGCTACCCACTCGACAGTCATGAATTGAAGGGGTAACGTTCGATCAGCCCAAACCTCTTTACATCCCTGTAGGCAAAACTACCGCATCCTGCTATCGCTCCTCGCCTAAGAGCGCCTACTTTTGCTGCCTGCATCCATGCAGGCAATATCCAGTCTAACCATGAACGACAAACAACAAGATGCGGCCAGACTTTTATGCGCTGTATGAGAGACATGACTAAAAAAACCACACTATTTTCAATGACCAAGTCAATCAATAGGTTACAAAAAAATCATCTTAAGTCCGACGGGCCCCCTAAACAAACATGGGTTCAGCGATGTTTGACTTGAGCCATAATGAGCTATGGCTTAAAGTTAGCAACATCGAACCAGGACTTTGATGGTGCATCGTGCTTGTTAAGTTATTGATTTACAATTTATTTCAATACGGCGGCCCTGCGTAGAAATTCCCGAGTAGAAGTGCTTGGCAGATTCTTGACTTTTTCCTCTTTGCATTCTTCGCCCCAAAACCTGCTTTGACGGAAAAAATCAAGGGGAAATGGCCGAAGTAATGAACTTTTTGTTTTTTTGACGGACTATTTCTATTGCATGTTCAATGGTATTGATAATGAATGTAGTATGTCGTCATAGGAAATGTTGACGAAATATTTCCTAAACAGTTTTTATCTGGGCAGCAGCACCCGATTAAGAACGAGAAAAAACAACCAAGGCCAATCGACGATTGCCGACGGTTATACCAGCCCCGCCGCCACATCGCGGGAAACACCACTCATTTGAGACCAACGAAGAGAATACCTATGAAACCTATCATGCTCGCCATCACCCTTTGCCTGTCCGCCCTGATCACTACTGGCGCCATGGCCGCCGCCACCAAGACCGTTGAAGCCGTCAACAAAGAGTTCACCAGCCTGAAAGGCCAGCAAGTCACCGTCAGCGGCAAAGTCGTAAAAGTGAACAACGGTATTATGCGTCGCAACTTCATCCACATTCAGGATGGCACCGGCGGCCAAAACAGCAACAACCTGATCGTCACCAGCAAGCAGACCGCCAAGGTTGGCGACCAGGTCACCATCACTGGCACCGTAGCGTTGGATACCGACTTCGGTATGGGCTACATGTATCCCCTGCTGGTCGAACAGGCCACGATTCAGCCCCGCTAAGCAAACACCTGAAACACAAAAGGCCGGCTGGGTTTCCCCGGCTGGCCTTTTAAATACCTCTGA
>JALTPW010000846.1 GCA_026999335.1 Chromatiales bacterium | reverse complement strand
CCCGCGCAGGCGGGAATCCAGCGTGTAGGCAACTTCAAGCGCTCTGAATGAATTGCTTCGGCGAAAACCGGATCCCGGGACGGCAATCTCTGGATTCCGGCTAAAAACAAGCCGGAATGACGATAATAACAGCACCAAAAGTAGGCGCTTTTCTTAAAGAACCTATTTTTGGTAGGCGAGCTGCGAGGAATTCGACCCAGAGAAATTAAAGTAACTAAGCGGCTCTTGCGCAACTATTTCACAGTAACGAAGAATCAATGACTTATGACAGAAGATTTACCGTAACTCATTGGGTTGTCGTATTCGTTTCGAGTTTTGCAAGAGCCTCTTAATTTTTGTTTTTTATTGCGCACAGTTATCATGTCTATCTGGAATTAGCTGCTCAGCCCCATATAATGTGTAATCAGATTTCCTCGCGCATCTATTGATATGCATGAGAAATGCACTTGTGCGCTAAAAACATCGTCTCGTTTCTCCTTAACCACTTTTTATCTCAGATGATTTTTAGCATTGTAACGCTGCAGGTATTAATGCAATGGCTCGGGGTGTTTTTCATCAAGGATCGGACCTCTGTTTTCGCCCAGTGATATTGTCACTCGCTTATGTGGGATAACACCATAAAGAGTATCCCCAACAGCAGTGGATACAGCCATTGCATCAACGGTGGATTACTGGGTCGGGGCACCTCGATAGCCACCACTGGTGCCGATTCTGCTTGTTCGATCACCGCCGTCACCAGTCGTTGCGCCGTGATGCCGATACGCCACAGGCGTGCCTTCAGACCTGCAGAACAAACATCTGCTATGGATTCATCGTCACGCGGTCGGTGACGATAGATCACCTGCACGCTGTCGACGGCATCCAGGGTCAGGGCGATACGCACCGCCAGACGCTCACGTGGCAGCCCCACCCAGGCCAGTGGTGTCAAGCACCACAGAATAGCCGAGATCAACGCCGGGCGCAGCGTAGTACGCAACAACAGGTTGACCGCGAAGACGATCAAGACCAGCGAGGCAATACGCAGCCCCCCCCCGGTCAGCCCCTCCAGGGTCGGCCCCCAGGGCCAGGCGGAGAACAGCAAGCGCCCCGGCGTGAACAGCAGATACACCAGGGCGATGGACAGAAAAAACCAGCGCATACGCCGCAGCATGCGGAATGCCAGCAACAATCGTTCCCCCGGCCCCGGCAGATACAGAACCAGCATCAGCACGGCGCCCGCAAGCAGGGTCGTTACACCGCCAAAGGCAATGGCGGCAGCATAGATCAGGAACAGGATGATTTTAATAACAGAATGCATAGACGTCCGGGAGACCCGGCCGGAAACAGGCAGTCCACAGCCCAGGCAAAAAAGTAAAAAAAACAAAAAAAACGTGGCCCCTGCGAGCCACGTCGTCGATTCTAGCAGTGAGTCGCTGGCAGGCTAACTGATCTGCTCCAACAGATCTTTAGCCTGTTGTTTCTGGGTATCATCACCTTCCTCCAGCACTTCGTCGAGAATACTGCGTGCCCCGTCGCCGTCACCCATGTCGACGTAGGCCTTGGCCAAATCCAGCTTGGTGCCGATTTCATCGACTTCACCGAACATATCATCGCCGAGCAGCTCGTCATCCGCACCGATAAGCCGTTCGTCTTCAGTCACCTTGTCTTTACCGGTATCCGGCTGTTTAGCCTCAATGCTTTCCACGCCTTCCTCGACAATCAATACATCGTTTTCAGTCACTTCTTTGTCCAGAGCAATATCAAAGCCGCTGTCCGCCGCTTCGGCCGGGCTATCGAACTTGATGGCCTCATCATTATCTAGCACCAGCTCTTCGGCACTCAGATCCACGCTGAAATCGGCGTTTTCACTGCCCGTCGATCCTGACCGTTTCACAGACTCCATTTCATCGCTGCTGAATGCCAGTACAGCGTCATCGGTGTCTGTCATCGATTCATCGAAATCCAGACCATCCATTGCCTTGCGGGCTTTTTCAGACGCCACTCCGCTCCCGGCTTCCGGCTCAGCAACGGCCTTGTCCAACGTATTCATATCGAAGTCCAGCGCATGATCATTGCCCGTGGCAACACGTCCATTCTCCATCTCATCGTCACGCTGATCCAGATTGAAATCCAGGGAGGAGACATCGAAATCCAGGCCACTATCAGGCATGGCCGGGGTCGTGGCTTCCGTCTTCTCAGCCCGTTCGGCATCAGCCGGAGCCGTATCGCCGGCTTTGGCCTTGGTATCCTCCGGATCAGGGGCGTTGAGATCGAAATCGAAGTCCAGCAAATCTTCATCGGCAGCGGACGCATCGACGTCCAATTCCTCCTGCAAGGCATGAACAGCACCGCCGAACAGGGGATTGCCCGGACACAGCTGGCTACCCATGGTGACTGCCTTGCCCCACAGAGGATCGGTTTCATCACCCAGGACATCGTGCAACTCCTGTGCCTGCAATTCGAATGCCTCGGCATTCTTGGCGGCAAAAAATACTTCCAGCAGCTTTAGCTTCAGTTCGTTGCGCTCCGGCGCGTTCTCCAGTGCTGCGCGGATGATCTCTTCTGCCTGCTGATGGCGACCGTAGGCCAGATAGACATCGGCTTCCGAAATGGGATCCACGTCAGAGGTCTCCGCCTGGATACCGCTCATTTCGCTGATTTCACTCATGGCGAAATCACTCACCATGGAGCTTTCACCACCCGCGCTGCTCTGCGCTATTCCACTGTTTGTCGTACCCGCAGCACCTTCACCACCGACATTAAGGATGCTTTCCTGGAAGCCTTCCTGCATCTTGCGGCGGCGGGCCACAATCCAGCCGACAATAGCCAGCACCAACACACCGATACCGCCATACATCAATAGAGGGCTCTCCAACAGACCCGGCTCAGGGGCGGGAGCCTCAGCAACCGGTGCCGGAACGGGAGGCGTGGGAGCCTCGGGCTCCTGCGTTTCTTCCGTCTGTGCAATCTCCAGAGCGGGGGTTTCGGCACCATCTCCAGCAGCAAACTCTGCACCCTCAACGGCCTCACCTTCCGGCACCTCTGGTTCCAGCATCTCCTGCTCGTTGAGCAATTCCGGGACTGCCGGCTCCTCAACCTCGCCGCCCAGCTGTTGTTGCAGGCTCAGCATCTCATCATCCTTGAGCATGATGAGGCGCTGCATAGCGGCAAGCT
Source organism: Chromatiales bacterium (assembly GCA_026999335.1). Lineage (GTDB taxonomy): Bacteria > Pseudomonadota > Gammaproteobacteria > SZUA-152 > SZUA-152 > DRQN01. The sequence continues at coordinate 4,672 of JALTPW010000846.1, read as the reverse complement.
GCTCTTCCATCTGCGACAGACGGGTCTTGAGTTCATCGGTCTCCTGTCGGTTGGCATCCAACGCTTCGGCGGCCAGTACCAGATCCTGACGCAGGCGATCGACATCGGCATCACCGGTACCGGAACCCGCACCTTCACTGCCCGGGGCCACCAGCTTGAGACGCGCCTGTCCGCTGGCGTCACCGCCCTCACCTACGTCCGTCCCAACAGCCGCAGCCTCGCTGGCCGCGACTTGGCGCATGGGACGACCGCTCTTGCGTGCCTGCCATTCGGCGCGTTGATGCTCGACCTCTGCATTGGCCTGGGCGACAGACAGCGCGGTAATCGCCGCCGGATCTTCGATACGCAGCACGTAACCCGCCTTGAGCTGGTTGACGTTATCGTTATAAAAGGCCTGCGGATTGTCGCGTACCAGGGCGAGCATCATCTGATTGACGGAAACTGAATTATCGGGACGCATCCTGCTGGCGATGACCCACAACGTTTCGTTAGGCTGGACAGGGCCATAACTCAACACGCCATCCTGTGACGTGACCGGCGACAACATGGCACGCTCACGAATCGGGGCCGGGCGGGAGGTTCGGGTAGTTGTTGCCGTGGCAACGGGAGTCGTCTGCACCGCTGCCTGCCGGATCGGCGCCGGGGCCTCATCAGAAAGCACGGGGGGGTCGACCAGCACGGTAAACTCACGCAGGATACGCCCGCGCGGCCAGCGGGCCTCAACCACAAAATCGAGGAAGGGTTCAGTGACCCGTTCGCTACTGCTCAGCCTGACATAGGGTGTACCATCAGGCTTTTGCGCAAGGCTGAACTTTATCTTGGTCAGAAAATAGGCACGATCCGCGCCGACGCGGGCGAAATCCTCGAGCGATCCCAGACGAATCTTCAGATTTTCCAGGTCGCCTTTCTGCACCGACAGCAATTCGATTTCAGCATCTAACGGCTGATTCAATGCCGATTTCATGGTGATATTGCCAAATCCCAGGGCGAAGGCCGCCACAGGTGCCAGCATCGCCAGCACAGCAATTACCGGTGCCAATCTCTTACCCATATCCACTCCCATTTGAAGTTATTGCGCCCGCCTTCGCGTATCCATATCCCAGGAATTCCAGTTACAGCATCGGCACCCTGCAGGAAAAATTTAATAGGGAACCTCTAATTTAGTCTGAAGTGAGCTGTATTGAGATTCAATCGCTTCAAATTCCAGGTATAAAACCGCGAGTAAATCGCCGCTAAAGGGTTATAAGCGGGATTTTCGCCAATAGTTAAACACTATCAGGCAACGCGGAAGCTGAAGATTTTAGGCTCAAGACAGCCGACCATGACTTAAATCAGGATTCCTAATATGAGTAAGCAGGGCAAAATAATAGTGGGAACTATAGCTTACAAGTAATCTTTTACCAAGATTTCAGCTATTTGCACACTATTTAGCGCCGCGCCTTTACGCACATTGTCTGCCACGACCCACATATCCAGTCCCTGTGGATGACTGATATCTTCTCTCACCCGGCCCACAAAAACGGCATCATCACCAGCGGCCTCGCTAACGGCAGAAGGATACTCAACCTCATCCAGCAATTCCACACCCGCTGCCTGTTTGAGCAGCTTACGCGCCTGTTCCGCGGTCACTTTCTGCTTTGTCTCGATGTGCAGAGCGAGGGAATTGCCAAAAAATACCGGCACGCGCACCGCCGTTGGATTGATAACTATAGCCCTATCGCCCAACACCTTTTGTGACTCCCATACCATTTCCATCTCTTCGCGAGTGTAACCATTGTCCAGCACGCCGCCAATCTGCGCCAGCACATTGAAGGCGATCTGCTTGTCATGCGGCGCGGTTTCCACGGCACGCATGTTGAGCAGGCTGACCGTCTGCCCCGCCAACGCCTTCACTGCCGCCTGACCACCGCCAGACACGGCCTGATAGGTGGCTACATTGATGCGCTTGATGCCCACTGCGTCGATGATAGGCTGCAGCGCCACCAGCATGGGGATGGTGACAGCACTGGGACTGGCGATGATACGGCGATCAGAAAAATATCCCACAGCACTGGCATTGACTTCCGGCACCACCAGCGGCACATCGTCATCGGCACGGAAACAGGCACTGCTGTCGATGACCACGCAACCGGCCTCCACCGCCAGTGGCGCATACTGCGCGGCAACCTCCGCACCCGCGGCCAGCAGCACGATCTGTACCTGCGAAAAATCGAATGACGCCGTGTCGCCCACACTCAAATACTTGCCGCAAAACAGCACCTTGTTGCCGACAGAGCGGTCGCTGGCCAGTGGATAGAGCCCCGTCAACGGAAAATTGCGCTCTTCCAAGAGGGAAATGATCACCTCACCAACGGCGCCGGTGGCGCCGACAACAGCGACATCAAAAGTCTGTGTATCGTCCACTTACTGCTCCAACAAAATGCGCAGCATGCGGCGCAGCGGCTCGGCGGCACCCCACAGCAACTGGTCGCCGACGGTGAAAGCGGCAAGGTAATCATCACCCATGGTCAGCTTACGAAGGCGACCGACGGGCACGCCAAGGGTACCGGTCACCGCCGCCGGGCTCAGTTCGCGCACGGTCACATCGCGGTCATTGGGCACCACCCTCACCCAGTCGTTGGCCTCGGCCAACATGTCATGGATTTCGTCCAGTGGCACAGGGCGCGTCATCTTGATGGTCAGCGCCTGACTGTGGCAACGCATGGCGCCGATACGCACACAGATGCCGTCGATGGGGATAGGGCTATCGCTACGGCCAAGGATCTTGTTGGTCTCCACCTGCGCCTTCCATTCCTCGCGGGTCTGCCCGGTGTCCAATGGGGAATCGAGCCATGGAATCAGACTACCGGCCAGGGGCACGCCCCACTGATCTTTCGGATAATCGCCGGAGCGCAGGAAGTCGGCCAGTTTGCGGTCGATGTCAAGGATAGCGCTGGCCGGATCATCCAACAAATCCACCACCTCGGCATGGACAGCCCCCATCTGCCGGATCAGTTCACGCATGTTTTGCGCCCCGGCGCCAGAGGCCGCCTGATAGGTCATGGGCGAAACCCACTCCACCAAGCCCTGCTGGAACAGACCGCCGATAGCCATCAGCATCAGGCTCACGGTGCAGTTGCCGCCCACAAAAGTCTTGGTGCCGTTGGCCAGCCCGTCCTTGATGACATCGAGATTGACCGGATCCAGCACAATGATGCCGTCATCCTTCATGCGCAGGGTGGAAGCGGCGTCAATCCAGTAGCCGTCCCAGCCGGCGGCGCGTAACTGCGGATAGATTTCCCCGGTATAAGCACCGCCCTGACAGGTGATGATCACGTCCATGGCCTTCAGCGCATCGATATTCTTTGCGTCGCGTAGCGGCGGCACGTCCCTGCCCACGTCGGGGCCGGGCTGGCCTGTCTGTGAAGTCGTGAAAAACACCGGATCGATGTCGTTGAAATCATTTTCCTCACGCAAGCGTTGCATCAACACCGAACCCACCATGCCACGCCAGCCGACCAGTCCAACTTTTTTCATTTCCGCCACCTATCTGTTGTTGTTTAATCAATTGCCGGCAGCAGAAAGAAACGGTTTTAAACGCGCTTCCGTCTGCGGATGCGTGGACAGGAAGTCCGGCAAACCCTGCTCGCACTCTGTCGCACTCTTTTTTCCTCCACACGCCTTCTGTTGCTGCAAACGCTGCATAATGGCCACGAAATTCAGCGGATCGATGTTGCCCGCCAGCATTTCCCGTAACGCAAGGGCATCCGCCTCCCGCTCAAAATTTCGTGAATAACCCAGTTGCATCAACACGATGGGAATCGAGACAGCCACCGAGGAGAAGGAAGAAACGTCTCCCGTAACCAGCGTGATCACCACCATCAGCGAAGACATCTGAATCGCCTGACGCAGGCCATGCCTGCTGGTCACATGGCCGATTTCATGCAGGAGAATGGCCAGCAACTCATCATCGTTTTCGGCCAGTCGCACCATATCATCGGTAAAGACAATGTCCCCCGAAGGCAGGGCGAAGGCATTGGCGCCCATGTCCTCACTGCCGCGAAAATGCACCTGCAACACATATCCCTGCTGGCGAAAACTTTCCAGCACCGGCGCGAAAGCATGCCGTACCCGCTGTTGCTCCTGCGTTGACAAGGCACTTGGCTGCAACCATTGCTCATCGAGCAGCGCATGGGCCTCCCGCCCCAGTTTCTGCAGCACGCTATCGGGCAGAGAAAACGCCGCCATACGCGCCAGTGCAGGCACGCCCTGCACCACGAACCACCACACCAGCAACGCCGTCAATACCACCGACACAATCACGAAGAGGTAGCGGGATTCCAGCCAGTGCACCAGACCACCGCCTCCCATCAGCCGATCCAGGCCATCGTTGTCCGGCGTCTCGAAATGCCCACCGCCCGGAAAATACACCGAACGCGGTGTATTTCCCAAACGGGGCGAAATCTGCAGCTCACGCACACTGTCCATCGAGTCCAGTAGCTCTCCCTGCTCATTACAAACCCGGACACAGCCACCGTGAACTAACAACCGTGCCGGGTGACGCCACGAGCGTTTACCGTCGTAATAACAGCCTTGCACACTATCTGGCCGCCGGCCCGGTGTATTGCACGCTTCCGTCACCGCAGACATGTCAAATTGCGATATCCATATCGAAGGCGCTACCGATTTCTTC
>JALTPW010000845.1:296-2633 GCA_026999335.1 Chromatiales bacterium | reverse complement strand
GCGGAATTCTGGATCAACTGGCAGGGCCTTTACGATTTACAGCAGACGATAAAACGGCGTGAAGACGAATACCGGCGGATTGAGCAAGTCGCGTAGGAAGGCACTATCGATATACGGTACAACGATGACCCATCGCCAATACCCACAGCATCTCAGCGATGGTCTTCAATCTTGCAGATTACGTGATAACGACACAAACTTTGTAGTCCGTGGCTCTGCATCGTAGGGGCATTGCCCTGACTTAATCTCTCTGGGTCGAATTCCCCGCAGCTCGCCTACCAAAAGTAGGTTCTTTAAGCTGAAGTTCGAATAAGAATTTCTCTCATTTACTCTCTAACCTCCAGATATACATGAATTTTTTCTCGATTCTTGGCGCTTTTCGGTTCAAAGTGTACCCATGTAATATGCGTTTATTATGCTTGTAATGTAGTGATATTTGTATATAATGGAGACATGTATATTGATGTCGTGCCTAACCGAAAATCACCTCCAGCCATTTTGCTTCGGGAATCGGTTCGTGACGGTAAAAAAATTATCAAGCGAACGATCGCCAATCTTTCTTCCCTGAGTCTTGAACAAGCCCAGCTCATTCGACAAATATTAAGAGGCGAACCGCTTGTTACGCCTGAAGCGTGTTTTGATATCGTGAACTCCAAAGCTCATGGTGACGTTGACGCGGTGCTATTAACCATGAGAAAACTGGGTTTTAACAATCTGATAGCCAGTCGCAGCAGCAAAGAGCGGGATCGGGTGGTTGCCATGGTGGCATCCAGGATATTAAACCCCGAAAGCAAGTTAGCTTTTTCTCGCAGTTGGGAAAACTCTACGCTAGGGGAAACGCTGGGTATTGAAAGCGCAAGCGAGGATGACCTTTATGCTGCAATGGATTGGTTATATGAGCGCCAGGACATCATCGAGAAAAAGCTGGCTAAGCGGCACTTAAGCCCAGGTGATCACGTCTTGTATGACTTGTCTTCCAGCTATTTCGAAGGCAAGCAGTGCCCGCTGGGTAAGCGAGGCTATAGCCGCGACCAGAAAAAAGGAAAGCTACAGGTTAATTACGGGCTATTAACCGATGGCAGAGGCTGTCCGGTCTCACTGTCTGTTTTTCCTGGAAATACGTCAGATGCCACCACCTTCTTACCGCAAGTCGAGCGTGTACAAAATGACTTTGGACTAGAATCGGTCATCCTTGTTGGGGATCGGGGGATGATCTCAGAAGTACAGCTGAACGTGCTGCGAGAGCGTTCAGGTGTCGATTGGATTACTGCGCTAAAATCCGGTGCGATTCGTAAATTATGTGATGAGCAGGCCATTCAGCTGGCGCTATTTGATGAGCGGAACCTATTTGAGTTCACACACGCTGATTTTCCTGGAGAACGGCTCATTGCTTGCCGTAATCCCGAGTTAGCTTACCATCGCAGTAAAACACGGGTCTCGTTACTGGAGGCCACAACAGCCGCGCTAACAAAGGTTCAGGGGATGGTGCAGAAAGGCGCTCTCAAAGGGGCTGACAAGATTGGCATTCGAACGGGACGAGTGATCAATCAATACAAAATGGCTAAACACTTCAAGCTCGACATTACTGAAACGACGTTCAGTTTTGCCATCGACGCCGAGAGTGTCCGCAAAGAAGCCGACCTCGATGGCATCTATGTGATCCGCAGTTCTTTGGAAAAAGAGAAACGTTCGGCCAATGATATCGTCCTGGATTACAAATCACTCAGCCAGGTAGAGCGTGCATTTCGCTCCATCAAAACAACAGACCTGGAAGTGCGCCCCATCTACCACTACGATGAAAAACGAGTAAGAACCCATCTGTTCATTTGCATGCTGGCCTACTACGTCAAGTGGCATATGATGGAAGCGTGGCGCCCCCTTCTTTTTGCCGATGAAGCGCAAGAAGAAAAAAGAGAGCGAGATCCCGTTGCCCCGGCAAAACGATCGAATCATGCAGAAAAAAAAGTGCGCAGCAAAAAACTGGCCGAGGGTTCACCGGTGCATAGCTTTCAGTCGCTACTCAGTCATTTAAAATCAATTGTTCGCAACACCTGCAAGCGTCGCGATGCCGATACATCAGAACCCTGCTTTGTCATGGATACCCAACCGACAGAGATGCAACAAAAAGCCTACCAGTTACTGAAGAAAGTAAAAATGTAGACAGAGCCTTGAACCCTGTTTTTGTCTATCTAGATGATAAATAAGGGATAGTTTGTCGTTCTAAGAAAGGAACCTCAGTTTAAGTCCCGCCGGGGTTTCAGTTGTTACGATGAGTATTGCGAATCACATGGCTTCGCCCAAGAAGGCGCAGCGGTTGTTTAGGCGCCATGCTGGCAT
>JALTPW010000845.1:0-286 GCA_026999335.1 Chromatiales bacterium | reverse complement strand
GATTTAAGGGGTCAGAGCCCTTTAATGAAATATGACTCCACGGAAGACGCGATTTTTTCCTGCTAAAAGGGCTCTGACCCCTTAAGTCGCTGACCCCTTAAGTCGCTCTTCCTGCTAAAAGGGCTCTGACCCCTTAAGTCGCTCTGACCCCTTAAGTCGCTTAAGTCTAAGTCGCTCGGCCGCACACCCCTTAAGCCCTTAAACCCCGTTGTAAATTGCCGCTGAGCAAGGCGTTATATACCTTGAGTCCATTCTTGACATAGTACCATATTGTAGTACTATTAAT
>JALTPW010000844.1 GCA_026999335.1 Chromatiales bacterium | reverse complement strand
ATCGAACAGCGTCTGCGTGCGCGTGGCTTGCAGCCGGAGGCCGGCGCTGCGGCGCTGCTGGCCGAGCGGGTGGAGGGCAATCTGCTGGCGGCGGCGCAGGAGGTGGAGAAGCTGGTGCTGTCCTGCGCCGGCGGCGCGCTGAGCGTTGAACAGGTGGAAGAGGCGGTGGCCAACAGTGCGCGCTTCGATGTTTTTGGCCTGGTGGATACGGCCCTGCTGGGTGATGTGCCGCACCTGATGCGCATGTTTGAGGGCCTGCGTGCCGAGGGTGCGGAGCCACTGGGCCTGTTGTGGATACTGGCGCGGGAGATCCGCAGTCTGGCCGATATGGCCGCGCAGATACAGGCGGGTGCACCGCTGGATCGGGTCATGACGCGGGTCTGGGGTAAACGCAAAACAGCGGTGCGCGCCGGCCTGCAGCGTCACAACGCTCTGCGTTGGCAGCAGATGCTGCGCCGCGCCGGGCGTATCGACCGTCTGGCCAAGGGGGCGCCGGGAAATGCCTGGGATGAACTGTTGCAGTTGTGCCTGTTGATGGCCGGGGTAGCATTATTTCGACCACTGGCGCTGGCCTGAACTGCCGCGGTTGTGTGTCCACCGCTTCCGGTTAGCGCTTTATTCCTGTAGTTTCCCATGATCCGAAAGATTGCAGTACAGGTTTTGGCTTTGGTATTCCGGGGGGGCATTGAGGTGGTGAAATGGATTTCATGTCTTTTGCGCGCTGGACGGGCCATGACCGTTCCGGTTGCATGCCTTTGTTTACCGGTGCTGCTGTCGGCTGCTGACCTGGCCTCTTTGTCTCCGGCCTCTCCATCTGCCGCCGCCGAACCACGGGGCGAACCGTTTGCCAAACTTGGGCTGTCGGCCGATGAGCGGCGCTGGCTGGCGAACCATCCCGAGATTCGTTTGGGTGTGGATCCAGCCTGGCCACCGTTTGAATTTGTCGATGAACAGGGCAGTTACCGGGGGATCGGCGCTGATGTCATCGCCCTGCTGAATGCGATGCTGGGAACGACCATGACGCCTGTCCCGGAGCTGGGCTGGGCAGAGGTGATAGACAGGGCGCGCAAGCATGAAGTTGATGTCTTACCGGCCGTGCGGGCAACGGTGGATCGCCTGGAATTCCTTCATTTCACCCAACCCTACTTTGTCTATCCCTATGTCATTTTCGTGCACAAAAACACCCGCTTCGTGACCAGTCTTGCCGATTTGTCTGGCAAGCGGGTGGCGGTGGAGCAGGCGTACGCCACCGAGGATCTGCTACGGCGGCATCACCCTGAGCTGGTATTGCGTACCTACGCCAATACCTCGGAGGCATTATACGCGCTGAGTCGAGGCGAGGTGAGTGCCTATGTGGGCAATCTGAACGCGACATCCTGGGTCATGGACAAGTTGGGGATGACAGACATCAAGGTCGCCGCACCGACGCCGTATAGCTTCGAGCAGAGTATCGGTGTACGCAAGGACTGGCCGCAATTGGTGGCTATACTCAACAAGGCGATCGAGCATGTTTCACCGCAGCAATGGCAGGCGATCAAGAGCCGCTGGTTCGCGGTGCGTTTTGAGTATACCCAGGCCGTGGATCGTCGGGCTTTATGGCGGGCGGTGTTGCTGACGATTGCCGTGGCTTTGCCGATTCTGTTTTTGGTGCTGTGGTGGAATCGGCGCCTGCAGCGTGAGATCCGGCGCCGTGAGGAGACCGAGGCCGCCTTGCGCACCAGTGATGCGCGCTACGAGCAGGCGATTGCCGCTGTCAAGGAAAGCGTTTGGGACTGGGATACCAAGACCGATGAGCGCTACTTCAGTCCGCGTCTGTTTCATGATCTGGGTTATGTCGATGATGCCGTACCCACCACCAATCAGGCCTGGGTCGAGCTGGTTCATCCGGATGATCGTGAAAAAAGGGTACAGGCCCTGGCCGACTATGAGGCCAATGATCCGGGACGGGAGAGTTCCCTGGTGTTGGATTACCGGGTACGCCGCCGCGATGGCAGCTATGCGATTATCCGTGCCGAGGGCCGCGCGGTCAGCCGGGATGCGTCGGGGCGCGTGCTGCGTCGGATGGGTACCCTGCGCGACATCACCGATCTGAAGGCGGCAGAGGAGCAACTGCGTGAGAGCGAGAAACAGTTGAAGACCATCTTGAACGCAATTCCCTTGTCAGTTGTTGTCGTTTCACTGGAGGGGGAGATCCTGATGGCCAACCCACATGCCGAGCAGGAAATCGAAAGCACTTCTCGGTCTTTGGTGGGGCGCAATATGCAGGAGCTTTATCTCGACCCCTCGGCGCGTGATTCTGTCATGGCGGCATTATCCGAGCAGGGTCAGCTGCTTAATCGGGAAATGGTTTTTCGTACCGATACCGGCAAATTGCTGGAAGGATTGCTGTCCATCATGCTGATCAAAATGGGCCGGCAGACGGTGTCGCTGGGCATTCTGGTCAATCTGACCGAACGCATGCAGATGGAGCGTGACCTGGCGGCGGCACGTGATCTGGCCGAGCGTGCCAATCGCAGCAAATCGGAATTTCTGGCTAATATGAGCCATGAATTGCGTACCCCGCTGAACGCCATTATTGGCTTTACGGGGGTGCTCAAAGATGGCATGGCAGGGCCGGTCAATGAAGAGCAGAGCAAGCAATTGGGCATGGTCTATGGTTCTGCGCGCCACCTGTTGGCGTTGATCAATGATATTCTCGATCTGTCCAAAGTGGAAGCGGGCCGGGTTGATATTGTTACCGAGCGGTTCCTTCTGGCGCCGTTCCTGGAAGAGATTCATGCCTTGATGAAACCCCTGGCCACTGCCAAGGGGCTGGCATTGCAATGGGAGAGTCGCTGCTTGGAGAGCCTGGTTTCCGACCGAGGCAAGCTGCGACAGGTGTTGGTCAACCTGCTGGGCAATGCCATCAAGTTTACCGAGACCGGTTCGGTTACGCTGTCCTGCCGGCAAGTCGATGGTGAGGTGGTTATTGAGGTCACGGATACTGGCATAGGTATTGCCTCTGCCGACCAGGCGCGTATTTTCAACACCTTCGAGCAGGCGGATACAAGCAGTGAGCGGGAATACGAGGGAACTGGCCTGGGCCTGGCTATCTGCCGGCGTTTTGTTGAAATGCTGGGTGGTAGCATCAGTGTCGTCCACAGCGCACCGGGCGAAGGCTCTACGTTTCGTATTTGTCTACCGACGAAGCCGTAAGGCTATTTGGCGGTGAGCCTTCATTCGACAGGGGAAAGGAAAGTTTCATGAATACAACAGGCATTATTATTGCGGATGACAATGCCCAGAATCTGTATCTGACACGTTTTCTTTTGGCGCAAGCAGGCTATGCCGTACGCGAGGCGCACAACGGTGAAGAGGCCGTTGCCCTGAACCGGGCCGAGAGGCCCAGCCTGATTTTGATGGATATCCAGATGCCGGTCATGAATGGCTTGGAGGCCACACGTTGCATTAAAAGCCAGCCGTCTGCACCGCTCATTGTTGCGCTGACGGCCCGCGCCATGAGTGGTGACCGGGAACGTATCCTGGCCGCCGGGTGCGACGGTTATATCGAAAAGCCTATTGATCCGACCACCTTTGTTGGCCGGGTGGAAAGCTATCTGAAGGGGGAGCCGGAATGAACATATTGATTGTCGATGACAAGCCGGAAAACCTGTATCTGTTGCGTGTTTTGCTGGGTAGTAAGGGGTACGGAGTGACGGAAGCGAGTAATGGAAAGGAGGCCCTGGAGCGTGCCCGCGAAACACCGCCGGGGCTGATCATTTCCGACATACTCATGCCCGTCATGGATGGCTTTGCCCTGTGCCGGGTCTGGAAAGAGGATGCCCAATTCACATCAATCCCCTTTATTTTTTACACCGCCACCTATACCGAACCCAAGGACGAGGAATTTGCCCTCAGCCTGGGTGCTGACCGGTTTCTGGTCAAGCCGCAGGAAGGTAGTGTTCTTCTGGGCGAGGTCGAAAGTGCCTTGTTGACGGGAGGGCTGGCTGGAGAGCGGGCCAGGAAACAGGCCGGCAAGCGTTCGCATCACGCCACGGCAACTTTGACGGAAGTCAGTATGGAAGTGAGTGAGCAGGATTTCTACCGTCAGTACAATGCACGTCTGGTGAACAAGCTGGAAGACAAGCTGGAAGAGATTGCACAGAAAAACCGGGCCTTGGCGGCCCGGGAGCAATCCCTGTGTGAAGCCAATGCCCGGCTGGAAGAACGTGTTGCGCAACGTACCCGAGAGCTGGAAGCCGCCAACGAAGAGCTGGAAGCCTTTAATTATTCCGTTTCCCATGATCTGCGCGCCCCCCTGCGGCGAGTGGAAGGTTTCAGTCAGGCCCTGCAGGAAGAGTGTGAAGGTCAGTTGAGCGAGCAGGGGCAGGATCATCTGCGGCGTATTGGCAAGGCGGTTGGATATATGGGCGAACTGATTGACGGTATGCTGGAATTGTCGCGCCTGAATCATGGTGAGTTGTTGCGGGAAATCGTCAGCCTGAGCGTCATGGCGGAAGCCGTAGCGGCCAAGCTGCGTGAAGCGGAACCGGCGCGTGAAGTGAGCCTGTGTATCCTGTCGAATATCGTGGTGACGGGCGACCGCCGGCTACTGGGTATCATCCTGGACAACCTGCTGGGGAATGCCTGGAAATTTACTGCCAAAACCGCGCAAGCGCGTATCGAGTTCGGGGTCACTGAACGGGATGGCGAGACCGTCTATTATGTTGCAGATAATGGTGCCGGGTTCGACATGGCGTATGCGGGGAAGCTGTTCAAGGCCTTCCAACGCCTGCACTTTGCCCAGGAATTTCCGGGTATCGGCATCGGGCTGGCCTCGGTGGCGCGCTGTATCCGCCGTCTCGGCGGGCGGATCTGGGTGGAAAGTGAACCGGAGAAAGGCGCCACTTTTTACTTTACTTGCTGAGTTTGCCGTCTGTCAGACCCTTTTAATCGATATTCATCCCGAAAAATGCATACGGTCGGCCTGAATGTGACGGTTTTTCCCCGGTAGGTGGGGAAATACTCTGGCCGAATTGTTACAATTGCGCCGATTGATGGCCTGACCGCGCGTTGGTTTAGTCACAAACCACTCTTAATTTGTAGGAGCAGGCCATGCCCGCGATCACCGATTACCCATGTATTCACCGCAAGAGACACGGAGAATACAGAGAAAATCAGATGACACTCTGTGTCTCTGTAGTAAAGGTCTTTATCGCGGGCATGGCCCGCTCCTACGGAATTGTCTTCGTGGATGACAGGTAGATCGAGATGGACGTAAAACAGTACATGCAGGATCTGGGGCAGCGTGCTCGTGCTGCGTCACGGGCCATGGCGCGCGCCAATAGTGGCGCCAAGAATGATGCCCTGCTGCATATTGCCACGGGGCTGGAAGCGGCCCGGGAGGCACTCATCGCCGAGAACGCCAAGGATCTCGAGCGAGGCCGCAAGGACGGCCTCGATGATGCCCTGCTGGATCGTCTGGCGCTGAACGGGGAACGTATCGAGGGCATGGCCGAGGGCCTTCGCCAGATCGCCGCACTGCCCGACCCGGTGGGCGAGATCAGTGATCTCAACTACCGCCCGTCCGGTATTCAGGTGGGCAGGATGCGCGTGCCGCTGGGGGTCATCGGCATCATCTACGAGTCGCGGCCCAACGTCACCGCCGATGCTGCCGGGCTGTGTTTGAAGTCGGGCAATGCCGCCATCCTGCGTGGCGGTTCCGAGGCGTGCCATTCCAATCAGGCTATTGCCGATGTTATTCACGCCGGGCTGGAAAAGGCCGGTCTGCCGCGCGACGCGGTGCAGGTGGTAGAGACCACCGACCGCGCTGCGGTGGGTGAATTGATTGCCATGCCGGAGTACGTCGATGTCATCGTGCCGCGCGGTGGCAAGGGGTTGATTGCACGCATTTCGCAGGATGCCCGCGTGCCGGTGATCAAGCACCTGCACGGTGTTTGTCACGTCTACATCGATGCCCGGGCCGATCTCGACAAGGCCGTGGCCATCGCCTTTAACGCCAAGACCCATCGTTATGGCGTGTGTAATGCCATGGAGACCCTGTTGGTCGATGTCGCGGTGGCCGAGGTGGTTTTGCCGCGCCTGGCTACGGAGTACGCAAAAGAGAGCGTCGAGCTGCGTGGCTGTGAACGTACGCGGGCGATTTTGTCCGGCATCAATGCTGCCAGCGAGGCCGACTGGGACGAGGAGTACCTCGCGCCTATCCTGTCGATCCGCGTGGTGGACGGGTTGGGCGCCGCCATCGAACACCTGCACGCACACAGCTCCGGGCATACCGAATCCATCGTCACCGAGGACTACGGCAAGGCGCGGCGCTTCCTCGCCGAGGTGGATTCCAGCTCGGTGATGGTCAATGCCTCGACCCGTTTCGCCGACGGCTTTGAATATGGTCTCGGCGCCGAGATCGGCATCTCCACCGACAAGATTCATGTCCGTGGCCCAGTGGGCCTGGAGGGGCTGACCTCGCAAAAATTCATTGTTCTCGGTGACGGCCAGATCCGCCGCTAAGCGCGATCATCAGCGGTAATGATCGGCATCTACGGCGGCACCTTCGACCCGGTACACTTCGGCCACCTGCGCGCGGCGCTGGAGGTCTATCAGGGTCTCGGCCTGCGCGAGATGCGCCTGCTTCCCTGTTTTCAGCCGCCACACCGTGCGCCGCCGGCGGCCGATGCGCGGGCGCGCCTGACCATGCTGCGTTCGGCGGTGGGTACGGATACCCACGGCTTGGTGGTGGACAACCGCGAGATGCGCCGTGAAGGGGTATCGTACATGGTGGACACCCTGGCCTCGCTGCGCGAGGAACTGGGCGATGAGTCGCTGTGCCTGGTATTGGGCGCCGATGCCTTTTTGCAGTTGCACCGCTGGCATCGCTGGGAAGAGATTATTGCGCTGGCGCATTTGGTGGTGACCCATCGTCCCGGCTGGACACGGGTCGCCGATGCGCCAGATATTGACCCGGTGCTGGCGCGGCTGTGGCGGGATTGCCACGCCGATGATGTTACCGAGCTGGCGGCGGTTCCGGCAGGACGCATATTGCCATTCGCCGTCACCCCACTGGATATCTCGGCGACGCGTATCCGGGCGATGGTGGCAAAGGGCGAAAGCCCGCGGTTTTTGGTGCCGGACGTCGTGTGGAATCTGATCCGGCTGCAAGGCTTGTACGATATCAAGAGAGATCTGGATGAAGACTGAAGAACCGGCCACCTGTTCCAGGGCCGTTTCAAAGAAATCATTATCGACAAAGAGCAAGTGCGGGGGCATCGCTTGATCTTGCACACCTGCTACTACATTCGTTCCATTGTGGCACGACAACTGCGATTAGGGTTTGCCGGAGGTCTTCAGAAAAAAGTGATTGGACAGTGCAAAGTTAAGCAATGATCCCTTCTTTTCGTCACCAACCCCCCCCTCTGTCAGGATAGTTGTCGCCTCATATGATCATTGTAATCGACGTTAAGGTGGGCGATTAGAGAGTGAGAAATGAAGCGTTATTCAGCAGAACGATCTTGATTGGATTACCCAAAAAATCAGTTTATTACACGCTTAACTTGGCATGAAAACAAAACTTATACTATCTTTTCTAAAAAGTTTTGGCTTGTTATTTTCGCTCTACGCATTTTTCTTTTGGTCCATTTATATGTTCAATATGCCCGTAGACATGAGTGGCTACTCACCTGGGACGGAAAAATTCATTTTTCCTATAATTATGCTCATTGCGAGCATGTTAACGGCCTGGTCATTGATCAAAGCCAAACCGATACTGCTATTGGTCATTTCATTGCTGTCTTTTTTCCCCGTTGGGCTTTATTTTATCGGGGGGAATTCATTATCTTATTA
>JALTPW010000843.1 GCA_026999335.1 Chromatiales bacterium | reverse complement strand
TGTGCCAGCATTTCAGGCGCTGTTGCGTGAGCAGGGTGGTGATCTGGAGGCCTTCTACCGCGCGGTCAAGACGTTGGGCGAGTTGTCCGTGAAGAAGCGGCAAGCCAGACTACGGGATTTATCGGCGGCGGGGCTCACTGGCCCGCCGCCAGGCTGAAAAAGAGCGACAGTAGGTAGAATTGACCGCTACGGTCATCACCACTCAGTGGGGCTGCGGTCGTCTATTTTATTGTTGTGAGACATAAAATAATTGTTGTGAGGAACGAAAATGAAAAAACAGGTCTATGTGGACGACAGCCCTATTCACGGCAAGGGGCTGTTTGCCAAATGTGATATCCCCAAGGGTAGCGTCATTGGTGTGGTCAAAGGCGTGAAGGCGAAGAGGGACGGCCCTTATGTGTTATGGCTCAGCGAAGACGAAGGCATCCGTGTGCGCTGCGATCTGCGTTTCATTAATCACAGCAAAAGGCCCAATGTGGCCTATTATGACACCCTGGAGGTAATCGCCCTGCGTGATATTCCCCGCGGCAAGGAAATCACCCACAACTACGAGCAGTGATTGTTTTTTTAATGGGATCACTGCTGTCCTGTTAACGGACTATTGCCGTATATCAAACGCCCGGTTTGCGGGGTGAGTAGCCTGCTTGAGGGTGTTTGAGACATGAATTTGGACAACTCCTCTACGTCATTCCGGGCTTGATCCGAAATCCAGTGGTTTCAATGACTTCCTGGATGCCGGGTCAAGCCCGGAATGACGATGTGTGGTTAGCGGGACAGCACTGAAACGGGGTGCTTCTGTCCGTAGCGTGCGCCATGCGCACGATGCCCCCTGTCCATAAAAACGTCAGTCGCGGCGCGCCTGTTGACGCAGGCGCGAGAGAGAGTGGTTTTGCTCGCGTGGGCCAAGGTAGCCGGGTACCACCGCCTCCACCGCTGTCGGCGTGATGCCGAATATCTCGGGAAAGGGCGATTTGCACAGGCTGTCGCACAGTGTGGAGCGGTAGTTGTCGCGCGTGAAGGGTTTGCCCGGCAGAAATTCCATCAGCCGGGCCTGCAACTGCGACAGGCGCGGGCCGAGGCCGATGATGTGACGCCGAAGGCCCCTGAGATGCGCGACGTAAACGACGATCTCGCGCAGTGAATAGGGCTTTGGCCCACACAGTTCATAGCCCTGACCGAGGGTCTCTTTGATGCGCAGGGCGCGCACGAAGGCCTCGGCCACGTCGTCCACGTACACCGGCGCGAAGCGCGCCTCGGCGCAGGCCAGCGGAAACACACCGGGGGCCAGGGCCAGCAGGCGGGCGAAGCGGTTGAAAAAGTCGTCCTCCGGGCCGAAGATCACCGAGGGACGGAATACGGTCACGTCCAGGTCTTCCGCCGCCAACACCAACCGTTCCCCCTCGCCCTTGCTGCGCAGATATTCACTGGGTGGATCCGCCAGGTCGGCCTTGAGGGCGCTCATGTGCAATAGGCGGCGCACTCCCGCGGTGTGGCAGGCGGCAACGATACGGCGCGGCAACTCGACGTGTGCGGCCTGAAAGCCGCCCCGGCGGCGCTCGTTGAGGATGCCGACCAGGTTGATGACCGCCGCCTGGCCCTGAAACTGCGCCGCCAGCGCCGCCGGGTCGTGGGTATCGGCCTGCCGTAGTTCGATGCCGGGCAGCACCCGGATGTCTTTCGCCGCTTCGGTATTGCGCGTCAGCACGCGTATTCGCCAGCCCTGTTTCAGCAGATGCGCGCACAGGTGCCGGCCGACGAAACCACTGCCGCCAATGATACAGATCTGTTGTTTATTCATACGCGCGCGCCTCTTGAGGTAATTTGTTGCTATGTAGACAGATTCTGTTATCCCAATGAAGGTCGGTCAAGCACCGTTATGCACGGTATACTGCGCAGGTTTTTTGTTCAAACGCCTAAGCGTTTGAACTGGCGGTACAATACCCCGCTTTCGCACAGCGAGATAGTTTGCTGTGGGGTTGTTTATTTAGGTTTTCTTTGCCTTCTCTGCGCCTCCGCGTCTCTGTGGCCTCTGCGTTATTGGATGAAGGAGTGGTGTTGGATGTGGAAGGTCAGAGTGCATGTCAATTTTGATGCGCAGGGAGCCAAGTGGTTGATGTCCGCCTATGTCAATCTGCGGCCCATCTGAGCGGGCCATGCCCGCGATGGGGTTTTCCCCATGGGGTCAATTGACGCAGAGAACACAAAGACTCTTGAATCTCCCTGAGTCTAATTCCCCGCAGCTTGCTGCGGGGGCGTTTATTTTGTGAGGAACAGGAGAGTAGCGTGGCCTATCAAACCATCAATCCCGCCACCGGTGAGGCGGGTGAGCAGTTTGCCAGTTGGGATACACAGCAGCTTGAGGCAGCGCTGGCCGCTGTGGACGCCGCGCACCCGGCCTGGGCGGCGACGACGATGGCCGGGCGCAGTGCCCTGATACGCCGCTTGGGCGAGGTACTGCGCGCCCGCCGTGACGAGCTGGCGACGCTGATTACCCTGGAGATGGGCAAGCTGATCGGCGAGGCCCGCGCCGAGGTGGAAAAATGCGCCCTGGGTTGTGACTACTACGCCGAACATGCGCCGCTCTTTCTTGCCGACGAACCCATTGCCAGCGATGCCGGTAAGAGCTTCGTCACCTATCAGCC
>JALTPW010000842.1 GCA_026999335.1 Chromatiales bacterium | reverse complement strand
GCATCTTTCGGGGTTTTCAGCAAGGTGGCATGGAATTCCACGCCGACTTGGTGTTGCCGTATCGGAACGAGTTCCAGAATATCCCTATGCATGGACAGTTCCTCCTTGTTCAACTCGAGACGCCCGATGAGGCCGTGTTGGGGCGTATCGCATCCTTTTCCTCTGAGGGTAAGCTTTCCTTCGGGTCAGGAGAAGAGTTCAACATCCGGGCAGTACGAGAGGAACGCCCAATCCCGGAAGACCTCCGGGAGCAGTATCTCAAGTACCGGGTAAATATCCGCGTGCTCGGGGTCTTGCGTAAGAATGGCAGTGGCCTAACCTTCGTCCCGTCGCATCGCCGCCTTCCACATGTCGGTAGTAAGGTGGCTTTCCCTGCGAGCGATGTGTTACGCGAAATCGCTGGACACAATATCGATGGTGCACCCATAGGGCATCTTGCGTTCGGCGAGTACATCTACGCTGCAGGTAACACGCAGATCGAGGCCCAGGAGTGGATGCAGATCATTCAGCCTGAAGTAATGGTTCGTTTTCCAATCGACTCGCTGGTGTCGCGTCGCAGTTTCGTCTTTGCCCGGGCCGGTTTCGGTAAGTCGAATCTCAATAAATTACTGTTCAGTAAGCTTTATGAAACCACACCCCACGTGACAAAGCGCGGTGATAAGCGTGTACCGGTGGGCACGGTCATCTTCGATCCCGATGGAGAGTACTTCTGGCCAGACGATAAGGGTCGGCCGGGGTTGTGCGATGTGCCAAATCTTGAAGACAAGCTGGTGGTTTTTACAGAACGCAAGAATCCCAGCCCTTTCTATCAATCCTTTGTAGCAGGCGGTATTCGACTCGATATTCGGCGGCTAAGACCGGGAGATGTGATTGCCATTGCGTTGAGTCCGGAGCGGCAGGAGCAACAAAACGTTCGGAAGCTGCGAGGGTTGTCTCAGGAGAGGTGGGAGTCACTGGTTAACCTGATCGACGCCAATGGCAATGCTACGCCACTTGATGAAATATGCCGACTTCTCGACCTTGATCCTCAACGGCAGGAGGCTGAAGCTCTGGCTGCCAGGGGTAACATGACAGCTATCGTGAAGATGTTGCATGACAAGAGCAGTCAACTCATGGACATGTTGATGCACTCACTATCGGAAGGCAAGCTCTGCGTCATTGATGTTTCTCAGATGCGTGGTGGACAGTCCCTAGTGCTTTCCGGCTTGATTCTTCGTCGCATTTTTGACCGGAACCAACAGGAATTTACGGCGGCTGATCCAAAGACGATCCCAACTATCGCGGTCGTTGAAGAGGCACAATCGGTACTCAATGAAAATGCACCTGCTGCGGAGCCTTACATAGCCTGGGTTAAGGAAGGCCGTAAATATGACCTCGGTGCCCTGCTGATTACTCAGCAACCTGGCAGCATTCCGGTAGAGATCCTGAGCCAAGGTGATAGTTGGTTCATCTTCCATCTATTATCAGCGGCTGATCTCACTTCACTGAAGAGAGCTAATGCGCATTTTAGCGACGATTTGCTAAGCTCGCTGCTCAATGAACCCATTCCGGGACAGGGTGTATTTTGGAGTTCTGTAGGTGGTAAGCCATACCCTGTGAGCTTGCGCGTGCTTTCATTCGAGAGAATGTTTTCTATGCGTGACCATGACTACAATCAGCCTGCCGGTAATACATACGCACAAACACTTCGTAGCACCTTTTCTGGTATGCGTCAGACAGCGACAATAGCGCATATACCTGATGCAGAAAGCACCGGTGCTTTGTTTCCAACGGAAGCAGATGAAACTGAGCCTGTAGATGTGATGGCGAACATCGAGCAGAAGGCAATTGATGCTCTGCAAGCCAACACTCAATTGGTTGAAAAAATTGAGTCATCAGAGGGTGCTGCATGGGGTGCGGTGAAGGCATTTTTCTTAGAGTATCTCCCTGCGCACCTAGATGACCGAGATCAACTAGCTTACCAAATGGTAAAGAAAGCTATGGACCGAATCTACGGAGCCCAGGATCAGAGCTGGGAAGCCTATCGAAATCCACAAAGAAACAATACGGCGTATGTCCGAAAAAAGGGATAAGGAGTGGCAGTGTCACAGACGAAAGAGGCGCTTCTTAACGGGATTTGTCCGTATTTCACGATGTTTCCACTCGATTTTCCTCTAAAGATCCTTCAGCGGAGAGCGCGGGAAGGAGACCTTGTGCTTGATCCCTTTTGCGGTCGGGGTACGACCAACTTCGCTGCTCGTCTTGTAGGTCTCAGTTCGTTGGGTGTGGATTCCAGTCCGGTTGCGGCAGCCATTACGGCGTCCAAGCTTGTAACAACAACCGTTGATGACATACTTGAAGAAGCACGCAGGATTCTCATGGAATGCGAAGCCCGCCAGATCCCTGCAAGCGAGTTTTGGCGATGGGCATACCATCCTACGGTGTTAGACTCGCTTTGCCGATTCAGAGAGGCGTTTCTTGAAGATTGCAGTACGGCTCCTCGCATTGCGCTTCGTGGCATTGTGTTGGGTGCGCTGCATGGTCCAAAACAAAAAACGTTTCCGAGCTATTTCTCCAACCAATGTCCCAGAACCTATGCGCCAAAACCAGCTTATGCAACAAGGTATTGGCAGGAACGTGGGCTCACACCTGAACCAATCGATGTATTAG
>JALTPW010000841.1 GCA_026999335.1 Chromatiales bacterium | reverse complement strand
GTGCTCGCCTTCCTGATGCTGGGCCTGCTGGGTTCTTCCGCAGTGGGCAAGGCCGAGCTGGTCATTGTCATCATCAAACTTTCCATTCTGGGTCTGTTTGTCGTGCTGGGCGTATGGAGCATCAAGCCCTATCTTATAACACCTTCTTTTACGCCTTCGGCAGTCACAGGTAGCGTCAACGCAATTGCCATATTTTTCCTTTCCTACATGGGTTTTGGTCTGGTCACCAATGCTTCCGAGCACATGATAAACCCGGAGAAAAATGTTCCCCGCGCTATCTATCTAAGTATATTCATCGTTAGCATTGTCTATATTTTGGTGTCACTGGTGGCAGTGGGGAATTTAAGCCTGCCCGAGTTGATAAAGGCCGAAGACAATGCCCTGGCCGTTGCCGCTGAACCCTTCCTGGGAGAAACCGGTTTCTTGCTGGTTTCGCTTGGCGCACTGTTTTCCATCGCCTCGGCTCTCAATGCCACTCTGTTCGGTGGCGCCAATGTGGCCTATGCCTTGGCAAAGGATGGAGAGCTGCCACGGAAGTTCAATCACAAACTGTGGTTCGGTTCCAATGAGGGGCTCTACTTTACTGCCGCCCTGGGTATTGCCTTTGCACTCACATTTAATCTGAATGGCATCGCATCGATCACCAGTGGTGTATTCATGGTCATCTATCTTTTTGTGCTCCACTCCCATTGGAAATTGAAAGACCAGTACGGAGGCAACCCCTTGATTATCGCCTCGGGTTTTATTGTCGTCGCCTCGGTATTTTTACTGCTACTGGTTTATCAATGGCACACCAACCGCAGCAGTTTCTACGGCACTTTTATCGTCTTGAGTGGCAGCTTATTGGTGGAGATCGTCTACCGAGGCATGACTCAACGTGAATTTATTCTGCGGGAGCTGTCTCTGTTGAAAAGAAGTGAAAACTATCTTCATGGCGAGCTGGACAAGGAACTTGATCAGCTGTTGCCACACAAGCAGAACAAAAATCCCTAACATAGATGACGCATCCTCAGAGGAGGACATCAGCATGACCGATTCCACGGAAGCCATCGACACCACGCCCCCCTATCAGGGTCTCAGCAGCGACGAGGCCACGCAGCGTCTGGCACAATACGGGCCCAATGCCCTGCAGGAGAAGCATGTCTCTGTCCTGCGGCGCCTTCTAGGTTATTTCTGGGGACCCATCCCATGGATGATTGAGGTAGCAGCTGTGCTCTCCGCACTGGTGCAGCACTGGGCCGATTTCTGGATCATTTTTGCCCTCTTGGTCTTCAATGCCTCTATCGGCTTCTGGCAGGAGTTCACAGCAGGTAACGCAGTCGCGGCATTAATGAAGCAGTTGGCTTTGAGGGCACGTGTACGGCGCGATGGCCAATGGCAGGAAATCGATGCCCAGCAGCTAGTGCCGGGCGACATCGTGCGCATCCGTCTCGGCGACGTGATCCCGGCCGACGTCAAACTGGTGGAAGGTGACTATCTCAGCGTCGACCAGTCGGCGCTCACCGGCGAGTCCTTGCCGATCACCAAGCGCACCGGTGACGAGGCCTTTTCCGGCACCGTGGTCAAACAGGGTGAAGTGGTAGCCGAAGTCATTGCCACCGGCGCGAATACCCGCTTCGGCAAGACCGCCAGCCTAGTGCAACAGGCGAAGACCGTCTCTCACTTCCAGAAGGCGGTACTCAGTATTGGCGACTACCTCATTTATGTCAGCCTGGCGCTGGTTGCGCTGCTGATTATTGTCCAGCTACACCGTCAGATGCCCTGGCTGGATCTGGTGCAATTCGCGCTGATCCTCACCGTCGCCTCCATCCCCGTCGCCATGCCGGCGGTGCTCTCCATGACCATGGCCATGGGCGCCATGGCGTTGTCGAAACGCAAGGCCATTGTCACGCGCCTGGAGTCCATCGAGGAGATGGCCAGCATGGATGTCCTGTGTTCGGACAAGACCGGCACCCTGACGCAGAACCGCCTAACCCTGGGTGAGATCGAACTCTTCCACGCAAAGGACGAACAGGAGGTACTGCTGGCAGCCGCACTGGCCTCACGCGAGGAGGACAAGGATGCCATCGACGAGGCCGTGCTCGAGGGCATGCAGGACAAGCGCCAACTCACGCCCTTCCGTCAAACCGCTTTCGTCCCCTTCGACCCGGTGCACAAGCGCACCGAAGCGACGATACAAGATGCCAGTGGTAGCACCTTCCAGGTCGTCAAGGGCGCACCGCAGGTGATCATGGAGATGGCTGGGCTTTCGGGTGACATGCTGACACGGGCGCAACAGGTCGTCGATGCCTTTGCCGTGCAGGGCTACCGTGCTCTCGGCGTGGCGCGCAGGGACAGCGGTGCAGCCGGCTGGACCTTCCTCGGCATTCTGTCTCTATTCGATCCACCTCGCGAGGACTCCGCAGAAACCATCGCCCAGGCGCGCAAGTACGGCGTCAGCATGAAAATGGTGACCGGCGACAATCTTGCCATCGCCAAACAGATCGCTAACAAGCTGGGCCTGGACAGCAACATCCTCAGGGCCGACGCCTTGCCCGTCGATGACGATGGCACAAACCACAAGAGTCGTATTGAGGCGGTGGAGAAGGCCGACGGCTTTGCCGAGGTCTTCCCCGAACACAAGTTCGCCATCGTCAAGATCCTGCAAAAGCACAATCACATCACCGGCATGACCGGCGACGGCGTCAACGACGCACCGGCGCTGAAACAGGCCGACGTAGGCATTGCCGTAAGCGGCGCCACCGACGCCGCACGTGCCGCCGCCGATCTGGTGCTCACCGCGCCGGGTCTATCGGTCATCGTCAATGCCATCGAGGAGGCCCGACGCATCTTCGAGCGCATGAATGCATACGCCATCTACCGCATCAGCGAAACCATCCGCATTATGTTCTTCGTCGTGCTGGCCATGGTCTTCTTCGACTTCTATCCCATCACGGCGATCATGATCATCCTCCTCGCCTTCTTCAACGACGTCCCCATCATGACCATCGCCTACGACCACACCGGCCTGGAAAAAAACCCGGTACGCTGGAACATGCAACAGGTCATCACTGTGGCGACCGCCATGGGCATCGTCGGCGTAGTGGGCAGCTTCGGCATGCTGCTGATCGCCATGGACTGGCTGCACCTGGGCGTGGCACAAATCCAGACCTACGTCTTTTTGAAAATGGCCGTCGCCGGACATTTGGTGCTGTTCGTCGCCCGCACCAAGGGCCATTTCTGGCAACGCCCCTGGCCGGCACCCATCATGATCTGGTCAGCAGTGGTCACCAAACTGGCAGCCACCCTGCTGGCGGCCTACGGCTTCGGCCTTATCACCCCCATCACCTGGCCGGAGATCGCCCTCATCTGGGGATATTCCATCGCCTCCGCCCTGGTCACCGACTGGGTCAAGGTACGAGTCTATCGCCACATATCCCGGGAGACGCCGCGTCATCGTGGCTTTCTGGATCGCCTGCAACAATCCCTGCACGCCTTCGGGCGCAGATAATGAGAAATCCACCCATGCCACCCCCTTCTTACGCCTGTGCACCTGCAAACCCTCCTGATCATGTCGCAGCCTGCATTGCGGTGCCAGGAACAGCATCCGCGCCTGGGGTGAGCTGGGCACGAGCGACGAGCTGACGCGGCTACCCATCAGTACCGTCGGCCTCAGCAATGACAGATGACGCCCTCGTAGGGTGCGCCATGTGCACCTTCCCTTCCCGGCAACAGAGCAATGGCATTGTCCCGCGATTACTGACAAAATCGCCGCCATGTTTTTCACCGACAATCGCACACACTTCTTCCGCCCTTTCGCCGGCAAATACCGGGAGCAGGTGGTGGAATGCCTGCGTATCCTGCACGCCCGCCTCTACGGCTCACTGGCCGACTACAAACGCGCCTTTACCCGCGATCAGGTACTGGAATCCTTCCGGGAGGCCATCACCCGCACCCCGGTGCTGGACGAGGAAGAAGAAGACTTTGCCGCACCGGTACGCAGCGAGCGAGAACAGGCCAACTGGATTCTCAACCTGTTGCTGGAGCACGGCTGGATCGAACGCCATGCCGACGAGGCCACCCTGCAAAGCAGCTACGCCTTCAGCCGTGTCGGTCGTCTGTTCACCCAGCCCATGGTGGAGACCGCCGGCGGCGGCTTCCGCACCCGCCATCGCAATACCCGCAACACGCGCAACGCCCTGCAATCCTTCCTTGAACGCGGCGAAGTATACGACCTGCTCGATGCCTATGAATACTCGGAACGCATCATCAGTGATTTCAGCGACGTGATCGCCGAGCTGGACGAACGCAAGCGTCTGCTGGTGCGGGAAGTGGAGGCCCGGCAAGTCATCCAGCAGGCCAGCGACGAGTTTTTCGATTTTATGGAAAAGCGTTTCATGCCGGATCTTTCCGTGCGCCTGTCGGCGGACAGCGTGGAAAAATACCGCGATGAAATCCAGTCACTGCTGCGCAAGGCCAAGCGCAAACAGAAAAAATTCAAGACCCGTGCCGAGATCGAATTACGCAAGCTGGCACCGGAATTGTTGCAGGACAGACAGGCCTCGCTGTATTACCACATCCTCGACAACATCGAATCACGCATTCACAGCGCTAGCGACATCATGCTGCCAGCACTGCGCAACGCCCTGCACAGCTTCACCCGCCGCGCCGACATCATCATTCGCCAGCTCAGTTACACCCTCGGTGGCGCACAGGGCGACCTGCTCAAGCTCTGCCAACAACTGGGCGCACTGCCGAAAGAGAAACAAACACAGGCGCTGGATACCGTCGCCGATGCCATGGCCACCCTCGACCTCAGCGTGACCGACCCCGGCGCATTGCGGCTGCACGCCGGGCGACAACGTCGGGTGGTAAACAGCAGCGCCGAGGCGCACGCGCCCATGGACAAGGCCGCGCGCCGCGAGCTGTTCATCCAGCAATCGCTGCAAAAGGCCTTCGTGGTCAACAACCGGCAGGTGGGCCAGTTTATTATCGCCGCGCTCAAAAACGGCCACCGTATCCACAGCCAGCAACTGCCGGTGCAAAATGCCCGCGATCTGTTGATGGCCGCCCATGCCATCGAGGCCGGCGCCGCCGGACGCAGTTCCAGCGAATTCCATTTCCGTGTGCAGCCCACCGGCCAGCGGGTACAGACCGATTATTATCAAATGACCGATGACTTCATCATCGAACTGGTGGAACACACCCCAAAAAACCCCTCTGGAAAAAACCATGCTGACTGACGTACTGAGCCAAGGACTCGAAAAGGAAAACCTGGGCCTCGACGAATTCCGTGAGCTGATCATCCGCCTGCTCAACTATGGCGTATTGTGCCGGGGCGAAAGTCAGACCGAACAACAGCTCTACGACCGCTATCTACGCATCACTGATCTGGTGCAGGATTACCTGCACGTCATGGACATCACGGTGTTTCACGACCGCCGCTTTGAATACCTGCGCCTCTACCCGCCAGGCAGCCAGACACCGGGCATGGATGACGCCGATACGTCGGCCTTCGCCGGCAGCCTGCGTAACCGGTTGTCGCAATCGGAGGTGGCCATGGTGCTGGTGCTGCGCCTGCAATACGACAAGGCGCTGCGCGAAGGTCAGGTGGACGACAAGGGCTACGTCACCGAATCCATCGAAGCCCTGAGCATCGCCATGAAAAACATCCTCGCGCGCAGCCTGCCGGAAAAGCTCACCGAGCGGAAGCAGCTGTTCATCCATCTGCGCCGCCTGCGCCTGATCGAATTTCGCAGCGAAGAAGACCTGGTCAGCGGCGAGGCCTGGCTGAAAATCCATCCCATGATCGTCAGCTTCGTCAACGACGAGGCCGTGCAGGCACTGAGCGCCGCAACGGCAGAGGAAAACGAAACCGCTGAGCAGGAAGAGGCTATGGCCACGAAAAAGCTGGTCTGAACAAAAACCCTACTCGCCACAGACAAGCCCCCCACAAAAAACCTGGTGGGCATGTTTTTGTGGGCACGCGGTTGGCGCATATTCCACGTGGGCATGAAAAACCTGCCCACCCTACATGGCTGGTCAGCGGCGAGGCCCGGCTGAAGATCCATCCCATGATCGTCAGCTTCGTCAATGATGAGGCCGTACGGATGCTGACCGCCACAAAAAACCTGGTAGGGTGGGCACGTTTTTTGTGCCCACGCGGTTGGTGCATATTTCACGTGGGCATGAAAAACCTGCCCACCTGGCTACAATGCCACTAAAAATACTGAGTTTTAGAGTCAATCGTCCATGTTTCTAAAAAAATTCATCTTCGTAAACTGGGGCAACATCCCGCAGCTTGAATTCGAGCTGGGCCCCATCAATCTGCTGTCGGGCGGCAACGGCTCCGGCAAGACCACGGCGGCGGACGCCATCCAGACCATCATGACCGCAGCCCACGAAAACCTCTTTCAATACAACCCGGGGCAGGATGAAACCACCCAGCGCGGCCGTGGCGGCAAGCGCGTGCGCACCCTGGCGTCCTACGTGCTCGGTTGCGACGACGGCAGCTATGCCCGCCTCGATCCCAGTGATGGCTATCTCGCCGCCGTGTTTCACCCGACCAAGGGCGAATCGGCGGAGCCGTTTACCGCCGTCATCGGCGTGCGAGCCTGGCTGGACGCCAGTGGCGGACAACAAGTGGCGCGGCAGGATGATCTGCTGTTTCTGATCCTGCCCGGCGAAGAGCTGGCGTTGGCGCATTTTGTCCGTGACGACAGCACCACCACATACATCACACCCCTGGACAAAATCCACAAGCTGTTGATACGGGAATTCGGCCAGCGCCGGGTGCAAAAATACGACACCAAAAAAACCTACCTGCGCCGCCTCTACGCCGTCTTGCGCGGCCAGCACGACAGCGTCTCCGAAGCCGAGGCCACGGCGGCGGCACGGGCCTTTTCCCGCTTCATGGCCTACAAACCCGTGCGCAGCATCAATGATTTCGTCGCCCGGGAAATTCTCGAAAGAAAGGATCTCGGCGAAGCCATCCGCGCCATTTCCGGGCAGCTCAAGACCATTCATGCCATGGAGCGTGACGCGGCGCGGCTGGTGGAATCCATTGGTATCCTGGAAAACGCCGAGCAACAGGCCAGCCACTACATCCAGCAATGGATCGAGTTGAACAGCCTCGACTTCACCCTCGCCCAATACGACTACCTGCAACGCCAGCGCGACTACATCAAGGCCAAGAAACAGCAGAGCGATTACCAGCGCCAGTTGAAAGAAAACGAAACCGAGACGGCGCTGGCCGAACAACGCCTGCAACAGATTCACGAACAGCGCGTACAGCTGGAGGCTCAGCGCCTGGGCATCGATGCCCTGCAACAAAAGGACGAACTGGAACAGCAGCGTGAGCAACAACAAAAACAACTGACGGACATCGCCCGTCAGTTACTGGAACAGGACAATTCCCTGGATCGCAACCTGCAAGCCACCAAGACCATCGAAAAGGATTTGCAGGATGCCGGACTGATGGAGGCACTGCCCCTGCTGGCCGACCTGCAAATCCGCCAGCTGGCCCGCAGCGTGGTACAGGAAGGCAGGCGCGGCGAACTGGATATTTCCGCCCTGCTGCAAAAGGATCTGACCAATGACCTGTCGCCGCTGGAACTGCACCTGGATCAAGCCCGCACCGCCCAGCGCCTGCACAACCAATGGCATGAGCAATGGCATAAACAATGGCGCCAGACGGGCAGTCCGGCCGGCGGCCCCTGCCTGCACGACCAGTTGATGAAACTGGTGAGCAAACGCGAAGCCCGCTACGAACAACTCAAAAACCAGTGCCGGCAAAAACAACAGGACATCGAACGCCTGCAGGCAAAACAGGTCAACTACCCACCTTATGTTACGCGAGCATTGGAGGCCATTCTGCGTGACTGTCCGCAGGC
>JALTPW010000840.1 GCA_026999335.1 Chromatiales bacterium | reverse complement strand
AAGACGATTAGTCGTCGCCGCCGCCGAAGGCCGTCAGCAGATGCAGCAGGCTCAGGAACAGGTTGTAGATGCTGACATACAGCGTCACGGTAGCGAGAATGTAGTTGGTCTCACCGCCATGTATCATCTGGCTGGTCTGATACAGGATCAGGCCACTCATCAGCAGTACGAACATGGCTGAAACGGCTAGCGACAGCATAGGCATCGAGAAGACCACCGCGCCGATGCCAGCGAGGAAGGCCACCAGGATGCCGGCCATCAGGAAACCGCCCATGAAGCTGAAGTCTTTGCGCGAGGTCAGCGCATAGCCGGATAGGCCAAGGAAGATGGCGCCGGTGCCACCCAGGGCGGTCATGACCACCTGGGAGCCATTCGGCATGCTCAGGTAGGCGCTGATGATGGGGCCGAGGGTCAGGCCCATGAAGCCGGTGAGGGCGAACACGAACAGCAGGCCCAGCGAGCTGTTGCTGAACTTGTGGGTCAGGAACAACAGGCCAAAGAAGCCTACCAGAGTGATGATCAGGCCCGGATGGGGCAGGTTGAAAGCCATTGAGGCACCGGCTGTGGCGGCACTGAACAGCAGTGTCATGGCCAGCAACGTATACGTGTTGCGAATCAGCTTGTTGGTAGCCAGTGCTGAGGCCGGGATACTGGTGACAGCATTGGAATACTGGTTCATGGGTCAACGATCTCCGTTTTTGCGTGGTTTTTTCCGGAAAGAATACCGGACATCCACAGTATAGTACGTATTGGACAGAACTCGCAGTATAAGTTCCGTTTCTGAGGGGGTCAAACCGGCCAATAAACGGTTGGCATTCCGGTGCGGGATTCGGGTATTATAGCCGCCCGTTTGCGTACTGTACCGTATTCCAAGGATATTGTGCCGGGTTTGATCGATTTCAAGCCCGAAACCGGCAGGCGGAAATGACCGGAGAGGTGGCTGAGTGGTCGAAAGCGGCGGTCTTGAAAACCGTTGAGGGTTTATCCCCTCCCAGGGTTCGAATCCCTGCCTCTCCGCCATTCTCTTTAGTTATCAGTTAGATAGCGTTCTCGTAGAGCCTAGCCTCTAATTCTCTCAGTTCCAGAAAAATTACTTTGGGACACTTCACTATGCTTCTCATTCTAAACATCGAGTTTAGGGGGAAAGACATGGCAACTTTTCACAAAGCGTGGGGATGGTCAGTGGCAAGCCAAGATTCGCCGCAGGGGTTATCCGGCAGTTTCAAAAACATTCAGTACCAAAGCTAAGGCCGAGCGCTGGGCAAGGATCATCGAATCAGAGATGGACGATGGCACGTTTTATGACCACAACGCACCTATCGGAACAGCAAACAGTCGTTCGCCAAAAGCTGTGGTGTGATCGCCGTCATAGAGCAAAATGCCCATCTTGAAGCGGCCGCTGGCGATGTTTTGAAAGCGTTTCAGTCCGGTGAAATCGCTGGTATTCAGCGTAGCTGCCGCTTTTACCTCCACGGCGAAACAGTCGCCGATGCCGTTTTCAATGATGAGATCGACCTCTACTTTATCTTTATTACGGTAATGAAAAAAGTGCAGTGGCTCATCGACCCGGGTGGAGGTTCTGTTTCGTACCTCCATCGTCGTGACGTTGCTGGAAGATGACGACGATGAGTCGTTTCGATTCGCCATTGAGGCCGACAAACGGCTCAGGATCATTCGTTTCGAACCGGGATGATCTCGATTCCAAGCCATTTCCGGCTTCGCTCCCTTTGCCGTCACCGAACCGGGCAATCTCATTTCAGTGCATCAGTCGCCCCAGTCATATGCGAAATGCTTGCTATTGTGTTGGTTTTTGCATATAAATGGGGGCGTGAATTCACTTGGCCACTATATCGATGAGCTGCTCTCCCGCGGCCGGGCCTGGTTCTCTCGGGAAGAGGCATTGGAAGCGCTCGGTCTGAGTTCGGCAGCTTTCACTGCCGCTGCCCGCCGATTGGCCAAGAAACAGCGGCTGGTGAGTCCCCGCCGTGGCTTTTACCTGATCCTGCGGCCCGAGGACAGGGTGGCCGGGGCGCCTGATCCGGTTCGCTGGATCGACCCGTTGATGGAATATCTAGGCCTCGACTATCGAATTTCCTTATTGCGGGCGGCAGCTTTCCATGGTTCCTCGCATCAGGCAGCCATGGTCTTTCAGGTGATTGTTCCGAAACAGCTGCGGGCATTTGATATGGGTCGCCATCGGCTTCAGTTCATTTATCAGACCCCAGCGGCCTTCGCCAAAAGCAATCTGCCCGATTGGCTTTTGCAAATGAAAAGCGAGGCGGGTTTTGCCAAGGTGGCGGGGGTGGAACTGACCCTTCTGGATTGCGCCCGCTACTTCCATAAAGCCGCCGGCATCGATGGGGTGGCCCAGATTGCTCAGGATCTCGGTGCAAAGGCTGATCCACGCAAGCTGGCGAAAGCCGCTGCGGTCTACGAGAATTCCGCTGTGCGTCGGCTTGGGTATCTGCTGGACCATGCTGGCCATGTGCGCCAAGCCAAGGCGCTGGAACCGTTCGCCAGGAAGGCCAAATCCGTGAAGCCACTGGATCCTTCTGTTAAACCGCTGACTGAATCACTCGCAGAGCTGTGTGAAAAAGATGCCAAGTGGATGCTCGTGATCAATGAACCTGTGGAGATCGACTTTTGATTCCA
>JALTPW010000839.1 GCA_026999335.1 Chromatiales bacterium | reverse complement strand
TTCTCCCGCTCGGGGTCTTCAATGGCGCGGAAGCTGGCGTTTTCCGCCCAGTATTTCTGCGCCTCGGACTCAACGGTTTCGGGGATGTAAGATTGCTGCGTGCTCATGCTGGAATCGCCTGTCATGTCGCTGGAGAAAAAGGGCGGCTAGGATACCGCAGGTGTCCAAACAGCCACAACACAAGCCTTGTGCAGCCCTGTATTCCAGGCCCTTGTCATCCGGCCCCGACGTCGCTCATACTCAAGCTATCGATGAACCAAAGGGGCTGGCCATGAGCGAACACGAGCACGGCGAAAAACATGTACGCGGCTACGACCGCATGCTGGAACGCACGCGGGAATTTCTCAGCGAGGCTGGCGAGGAACTGAAGCCAAAATTGCAACATGCGCTGGACGCCGCTGTCGAGAAAACCACCGAGCTGGGTGAACTGACGCGCGAAGAGGCGGAAAAGGTCGCCGAATATCTGAAACGTGACCTACAGTCTGCCGGAGAATATCTCGCCAGCGATAAGGCCAGGGAACTGGCCGACTGGTTCCGCTTCGATATTCAACTGGTGGAAGACCGCATTCTCGACGCCCTCTCTCTGCTGGTCGACCCCACCAAGGTGGAACTGGCGCTGCTGGCCGAGCGGGCCCGGCTGGCGGAATGGCACACCGGTGAGATCACCGGCCCCGGCACCCTGGTCTGCAGCAACTGCGGGAAAGAGCTGCATTTCCATAAGACGGGACGCATCCCACCCTGTCCCCAGTGCACGAAAACGCTCTTCCGCCGCGAGTTGGCCAACGAATAATCCTGACTCAACAACCACCAGCTAAAGCGGGTGGTTTAGTTTTTATCCAATCTGGCAATGATGCTCAAAACGCCTTGTAGGATGCCGGTGAGCTTGCGAACCGCATCGGTCGACCCCCTTCAATGAGCAACACTCACTCTCGGTCTGCTGCTCGCTGGTGGTTTCGCGCCCTAACGGCACACGACGGCTGAACATGATCTATATTGTTGCCGGGTTAATAGATACCCACGTCCAGATAAGAACGGGCGATCTTGCGGATCGCCGTGACATAGGCGGCAGTGCGTAAATCGGTAATTTTCTCATTGCTGTTGCGCACTTCGAGGATGCCCTGAAAGGCCTCGCGCATGGAATCATCCAGCCCTGATCGCACCAGATCCAGTTCGCTGGCACCGGCATCGATCTTGTCCTTCAGCGTCTGCGGCAATACCTTCCCGGTCAAGCTCTCCAGGGCCTCGATCTGATGGTGGCCACGCACTTCATCGAAACGCCGCTGCATGCGGCCGAAGCGGATGTGTGACAGATTGCGAATCCACTCGAAGTAAGAAACGATCACACCACCGGCATTGGCGTAGGCATCGGGAATAATCACCACGCCGCGCTTGTTGAGAATCTGATCAGCTTCGAAGGTAACCGGGCCATTGGCCGCCTCAATAATGAGGCTGGCCTGTATGCGCGCGGCATTGTCTGCGGAAATCTGCCCCTCCAGAGCCGCGGGGATAAGAATGTCGCACTCGCTCTCCAACCCCTTGGCGCCATTTTCGGTGTACTCACCACCCTCAAAGCCCTCGAAGCTGCGACGCTGCACGCGGTGGCGATAGGCCGTCTCGACATCAATGCCTGCGGCATTGTGCAACATGCCGTGACGATCGATGATACCGATAATGCGGCAGTCATCCTCTTCCTGCAGGAATTTGGCGGCGTGATAACCCACGTTGCCAAAACCCTGCACCACCACCTGCTTGCCGGCCAGGCCCGGCGCCATGCCCGTGGCCTTGACCTCATCTGGGTGACGGAAAAACTCTTGCAGGGCGTATTGCAAGCCGCGGCCGGTGGCCTCGGTACGGCCGTGAATGCCGCCATGCTCCACCGGTTTGCCGGTGACGCAGGCGGTGTAGTTGATATCCTCGGGATTGAGGTGCTTGTAGGTATCGGCCATCCATGCCATCTCACGCTGGCCGGTGCCCATGTCTGGCGCCGGTACATTGGTGGCCGGATTGAGGAAACCCTTGCGCACCAGCTCGAGGGTAAAACGACGGGTAATGAGCTGCATCTCGTCACGCTCATACTGACGCGGATCGATCATCAGCCCCCCCTTGGAGCCACCGAAGGGCACATCGACAATGGCGCACTTGTACGTCATCAGGGCCGCCAGCGCCTCCACCTCGTTCTGATCCACGCAGGGGGCATAGCGGATGCCGCCCTTGGCGGGCAGGCGGTGGGTACTGTGCACCGCGCGCCAGCCGGAGAAGATTTGCACCTTGCCGCGGATCTTGACCGGAAACTTGACCTGTATCACCGCATTGCAGGCCTTGATGGCCTCGGCTACGTCCGGCGCCAGATCCATGCTCAGCAGAGCACGATCCACCATGTGATCCACGCTCTCCAGAAATGACAATCCATTGTGATGATCCGCCATAATACATTTCCTTCTCTTGTCGGTAGTTTCGGGCAGGCAGCTACACATAACATTTAGCGGCACAAGCCGGTACGATATTTAGGGCATGTTAACCATCATCTTGACAGCCCTATCGGCACTCATTTTTTATCCAGCAAGCATGCACAGACTTCTATCCAGCAGGGCGTATCCCGCTCAAAATCAAGAGGGTGACTTTAACCTTTGATTGAGATGAATAAAAACAACAA
>JALTPW010000838.1 GCA_026999335.1 Chromatiales bacterium | reverse complement strand
GCACCGCACACATAATCGGTTTCGATATCGTTCGCCAGGGCCAGGATGTAAAGCGCCCTGATTGCCCGCTGCGGCAGGTAGTGGGCGACCATGCCCCCGGCCCGGGCAATACCCAGGGCACGGCGCAGGGCCGCAAGACCATTGGCCGTCTCACCCAACTGACGGGCCATATGAGCCTTCAGCAGCCAGCCCAGATACTGGGCAAGCCGGTTATTGCCACGCCCTGCCAGATCCAGGACATCCTCCACTTTGCGTTTGGCCTCGTCCACAGCAGTATTTGCAAACTCGGCCTGGGCCAGCATCAGCTCAGCAAAGGGCGCATAGAGGCGAATCCCCGACTTGATGAGGAACTCGCCATTAAGCTTTGCATAACGCAATGCCGTCTCCTCGTCGGCGTAATGCAAGCCATGCCACGCAGCGACAAAATAGTATGTCGACAGATCCATGTAACGGTCAGCCACCAAGCTGTCTTTCATCCGCAAGAGGTAGTCCTCGGCCAGATTGCGATCCCCGTGTAACAGGGCAGACATGGCGGCATGTCCCAGCAGGGAGTGATTCCAGATACGAACAGCCGAGTGTTCATCCTGCATCAGCCCCTCTCGCACATGATCCATAACCGCTTCGTGATGACCGCTACCCTGGGCTAAGCCGGCGGCCATGGCCTGGAGAGAGACGCGGATCACACTGCACCCATCGATCTGGCGGGCAACGCTACGCAGCGCCTCGAGGGCAATAGCGGCACCCTGCAAATCATTGAGACCGGCGTACTGCAAATACAGGGGACCAATACGGAATCGTAGCTGGGAATCATCACCGGACAACACGATATCCCGTACCCGTTGCGCCCAACGCCCAATCAGTGGATGCGCCGGCTGGCGCAGCATCAGGGCTTTGAAAAGACCGCAGGCAAAATAATCGCCAATGGCGGTGGGCAAGGCATCGAGGATGGCGGTGTCAATCACCCCGGCCTCATCAATCCAGCGATCCAACGGCGCTAAACATCGCCATTCGTAGACATAACTGTCCACCACCGCACACCAGGCGAGCACTTGGCCGGGACGGTCTCCCCGGGCCTTGAGACGCCCATAGGCGTCCTCCAGCTGAACACGGGCCGCGCCAGGACTGCTGGCCAGCTCACCCAGGCCACACCAGTATCCCAACCAGGGATTTTGCGCGACGACCACCCTCGGCAGGGCCGTGATCCAACCCACCACGGTGCTCGCCCGCCCCTGCACCAGATAGCTCTGGGCATGGGCCATAATCAAGCTGGCTGCGCCTTCACTATCACCCGCCCTGATGCGCCAGGTGATTGCGGCATCGATATCTCCTGCGGTCTCCAGAAGCTCGGCGGCCTGTCGTTGCAGGGCGGCAAACTCGGCCTCTGGCAGTTCTTCACGCAGGCATTGTTCCAGGAAGGCGCGAAACAGGGGATGGAATTCATACACCGGGCCGGGACCGCACACGGTGAAGGTATCGTGATGGCACAGGGTTTCGAGGATGGATTCAGCCTGCGTTCTGCCGGACAGGGCACACGCCATGGCGGAATTCACGCTTGGCAGCAGGGCGCTGCGGGTCAGCACATGGCGGGTGTCTGGATCCAGACGGTCAAAGAGTTCAGCCGTGAAATAGTCGAACAGGGCTTGGGAGCCCGTCGGATCAGGGCCAAGCTTACCAAGCCGCCCCGCCCGTTCAGACAACAGCACCAGGCCCGTAGCCCAACCATCGGTCTGTGCGTACAGAGCCTGCACGTCGATGTCATCCAGCGGACTGCCGGCGCTGTCATTGGCAATGGCGCAGATCTCTTCCTGCGTCAGCCTGAGTTGCCCCCAATCCAACAGAGCCAGTGCACCGTTAGCCTGAAAACGGGCGAAGGCCGGTGGCGGCTTGTTGCGACTGATGATGACAACACTAATGCCTTCGGGAATCTCGCTGCAACCTGCCTGCAGAATCTCGTGCAGGAACAATCCGGCATCCTGATAATTGTCCAACACCAGTACTCCGGGAACCTTGATGCGTCTGAACAGTTCACGGAAAAAATGGTGGCTAAAGGCTTGCAGACCTGCCAGGTATTCAGGAATCAGGAGCGGCATTGGCTGTTTTAGGCGTGGGGCGGCCCGCCTGCCCAGCAGGCCGAGGTGATAAAAAAAGGTGGTAATATTCGTGTCGCTCTCATCCACCTGGTACCAGTGGGCATTGTGCCCTCTGGCCTTGAGCCAGCTGGCAATGAGCGATGTCTTGCCCGATCCAGCCGGGGCCGAGATCCAGATCAGCGGTATTGTCTGAGCAGCATCAAGTTGCTTGAACAGACGCATACGCGGGTAGGTTCGATGCAGTCGCGGCGCGGAAAACTTACTGATGTTGGCCTGTGATTCCACTGACATACCTCCCTGGCATTACCAATATTTGAACCTTTAGTCCATTGGCCATACCCGGAAGGTAAAGCATTTCTCCCAAAAAAATTGTTGAATAACACCATTTTTCACGGTTTTTTTTGGCTATTCGCCGATTCAAGTGCGCGAGAGTCAGCCCCCCCTACCCCTCCTAATACATCCGGTGTCGGAACAACCATCCCGAACAACAGGGGACAGACCACGGTTTACCTATATTTGCCATGGAAACCGTGGTCTGTCCCCTATACTTTTCTATACTTTATGA
>JALTPW010000837.1 GCA_026999335.1 Chromatiales bacterium | reverse complement strand
AATTGATATGAAAAATCATCGACCTCCAGGCCTTCTAGGTCACCGTATGTAAAGTCGGTGCCGAGAAAATAGTTGGATCGGTTGGATGTTGTGAGGCGGGTCACTTTACCTAGATCGGGTAGGTATAGCCACGATTCATTTTCGCGCTGATTACCATACCAATCATAAGATAAAATACTGGTTCCCTTTATTCTGGCGGGTTCAAGCACATAGGTAATAGTCTTTTTATCTTTGCCATACATTTTTCCTTTAACTCTGATTTTTCGCTCGCTGCGTTTTTTATTTTTATCGATGAGAAGGACGCTAGAGTCCATTGTCCAAGTATTTCCTCGGTAGCGTTCATCAACTTTTTTCATGATTTCCCGGGGCTCGCTTGCGTATGCGACAGGGGCGAAAATAAATAGCACAACTAACCAGATTATACTGAAAATTTTGCTCATTGTCGGTTTGTATTGCATCATGCTGCATCCTTATTTAGGTATATGGAAGATTTTCCGGCGACGATGTGCGTACCGAATACCTTGATTATTGCGGGAATGACAAGCAGGTCGAATAACAGAGCGACCAAGATGACCAGTGACAAAAGTAAACCAAATGCACTTAGTGCTGCCATCTCTGAGAATGAGAACATCATAAATCCGCCGGCCAGTACTAGTGAAGTGATGACGAGCATTGGCCCGATTTTGACAAGTGTGCTTTCGATAGCCTCCTCCAAGGTGGCTTTCTCATCACGGATTTTGTGTCGAATTCCATTAATAATGTGAACGGTATCATCAACGGCCAGACCGAGTGCGATACCACCAAGTAATACGGTGATCATATTCATCGTCATGCCTAGATAGCCCATGATAGCTACACCAAGATATATGGTGATGAAGTTTGGAATCATGGCCAGGAGGCCGAGCTTGAAAGAACGCCACAGGATGATCAACATGACACTGATGGTGATCGCTGCGAACAGGTAGCTGTTGGTCATACTTTTGATTAGGTCGACAGCACCGGTTGCAACCAAATCGACGGTACCAGTGACTTCGACCGAGGCGCTG
Source organism: Chromatiales bacterium (assembly GCA_026999335.1). Taxonomy (GTDB): domain Bacteria; phylum Pseudomonadota; class Gammaproteobacteria; order SZUA-152; family SZUA-152; genus DRQN01. Next base: position 1,611 of record JALTPW010000837.1, on the reverse strand, counting down.
TCGGAAAATATCGCCACGGCTTTTTTTCGAATGTCTTCCCGTAGCGGAACCATATCGCGTCCGTCGGCCCAGGCAAGGCGCAGTGTAATACGCGCTTTGGAGTAGCTGCGGTCAACCAGGCGAACAATCTCTCTTGCGCCTCCGCTCTCATAGAGCAGCATCTCCTGGTGGAGGAGATTCTCATCGCGGGGAATAGCGTTGGTCGGGGCTGCGCCGCTTAGTTGTGAGTGAATTCGCTCAAGTGCATCAACCACTGAGGTGGCACGCCCTACTGTGACCGGCCCTTCATTAATTGACTCTGCATAGTCCTGAAACGAACGCAAGCGTTGCATGAAGTCATGGGTGAGTATGCCGTTGTTGCGTCCGGTGTCAACGATGATTTCCAGAGGTACTGTTGCCTGAACTTTTTCATCAATGGCGAGGGTATCTATGCGGATGGGGGTGTCTTCTGGAAACCAACTGAGAACGTCGTAGGAGAAGCTGATTTTCATTATGCCAGGGATACCGATGATGACTAGCACGGCAACGGTTAGTAACACTTTTCGAGAATGATTAATGCCGATAATGGCGATTGCGTGCATGGCAGCGGCAAAGCGTTGCCAGATACGTATTTGAACTTGCTCTGAAACTCGTCCCGGATGAAGTCGTATCAGGGCAGGAAGTAAAAACAGCGTATATACCAGGACGAGTATTACACCGATGGCGGCGAACCAGCCAAAATCTGCGATTGGTTTCATGCGGGCGACAGTGAATGCCAGGAACCCGGCAGCGGTTGTTAGAGTGGTGAATAGAACGGCCATACCGCTATGATCAATAGCATTGATAAGCGCCTGCCTGGCGAGTTCGCCGCGTCGTTTGTTTGCATAATAAAGTCCGAGTAGATGCACAGAATCCAATACGCCCGCCATCATTAACAAAGGAGGAAGTGCTTGACTGACAGGCGTGATGGGTACGTTTAGCCATCCCATCAAGCCAAGCATACTGGTCAGTGCGGTTAGTATGACGATAACAGGGATATACAGCGCGGTTTTGGTTCTGAACAGGAGGTAGAGTGCTGCCAATATTACGAGCAGTGCAGCGAGTACCAGGATAATTGCATCGTTATGAATTGCATCGTGATGAAGTTTGTCGAGCAGCGGCCCCCCGGCTAGGCGAATATCCAGCCCCTGGTTACGATGAGTTGCCGCAATCTCTTCGATGGCGATGACAAATTCATCAAGCTGGTTACTTTTTAACCCTTGCATTTTTTCAGTGTCTTGCTTGGGTTTCTGGATAGAAGAATCGGTTATGCTCTGGTCTTGGAAAAAGCCTTCGGTATAATCCGGAGGGGTGGTGGTTTCCTCTGTGGCTGTTATTGAAGAAAACGATAGTGCGCGGATAATGACCAGCACCATTTTGCCATCGCTTGATATTAGTGTGTCACGATATAGGGAGGAACTAGTAATTTCTTCCTGTAGATCTGGCGGTAAATTTCCCTGCACAGGCCATTCATCACCGAGTTCTGTCACTCTTAACCCACCATCTTCAGAAGCGACCATCCAGTCAACGTTAACGATACTGGTGACGTCATCCAACCAGGGTACAGCGTTTTCAAGGTCTGAATGGAATGCC
>JALTPW010000836.1 GCA_026999335.1 Chromatiales bacterium | reverse complement strand
AGCGGGCCATGCCCGCGATGGATTTGCTAAATATCACAGAGAATGTTGTTTTAACATCAGAGCCAAAAAAGTCACCGGGAAACCAGCTATCCTGTTGTGTGCATGGCGCACACTACACCTGCCCGTAGCGTGCGCTGTGCGCACGATGTCGCTGGATGTGAGTGACGGTATTCCAGATCTCTCAAGCCTGAGATACGTGGCATAACCGCAGAAAATATTGTTTTGACATCAGGGCCAAAAAATCACTGGGAAACCGCTTATCCTGTTGTGCGCATGGCGCACGATGCCTCTGGATACTTGCCCAATGACGGGAAGGTGAGGAGTTCTGGTGTATGCCTCCATGTCCGTCCTCCCAGCCTTTATTTCATCAATGTATTTTCTCCATGGTGAATAGCGATTAATTCCACTTGGCAAAGCCCTCATTGCGCCATTTGATATAGTCAAAGCTCCAGCGGTAATTTTGATTGAAAATTTTGGTATTCCTGTCGAGATTGGGAAGATTGACACCACTAACAAACAATTGATCGGCAATAGTGATGTACTTCATTTCACCATAGTGTAAAAACAGCCAGGCATAGACTGGCGCAATCAGCAGATTCAGATCCGGAGCGGGTTCTCCCCTATTGATATCCTCATAACGGAAGGCGGCATAGCCGGTTCCCCCCGAATCATTCCAGTTGCCCCGAGTTCCGCCAAGATCAGCCACCCACATGGGTTTACCCATGTTATCGCCGGATTCCACGACGGCCTCATCGTATAAGTAATCCGCCATCGCCTTGATAGCTTCTGGAATTGTCATGGTGGGCACAAACTCCGTGGGTACGGAGGCATGATCGTAAAGAGCCGTGGGGTCGCGACCATTATCCAGTTCCCATTCATAGAACATGATCAATGCCTCGGCGGTGAGGCCAAACATAAACGGTGCACGGCGGTGCCTGTCGGGATCACTGAATTCACCGGTAATCCACTCTCTGATATGGTTCAATGCCATGGTCACATAGCGGGCTACGTCGGCTTCATCTCGTGGGTGATCGACGCGTTCAGCAAAGATATGGGCTTCCAGCGCATAAGCAATCTCTCGTGAACTGCGCTCTCTGTACCATGCTGGAACAGAGATGCGCCGGGTACCCGCGTTGGAAAATGCGGGGTTATCACGGATTTTGACAATATTCTCATAGGCAAAGCTATCATCGGTGCGGATATAATCCATGTAGATACCTTCTGCAAAGCGTCGGTAGCCCGGCATGCCAAAATCATGTTCCACCAAATAGTTCATATAGATACGCTCTGCCTCCTGGGCATAGGTATTCCATGGTTCTTCCTGGCCGGTATAATCGGCGATCTGGAAATACACTCTCTGGCCATCATAATAATTTGTGTACATCTCGTTATAGGTGCCCGGGACCGGGTTCAGATCGCTCAGAAACTGCCCCCATCTTTCACCCGACGCCAGCATGTTCGCCTCCCACTGCGCAATCTCCGGGATGGGTGAACCTGCCAGGGTGGTGAAGCTCCATGAATAATCGCTATCCAATGCCGCCCCGTTTGTACTGGTAACGGCAGTAGTGACGGTGACGGCGTAGGTCGTGAGCGGTTCCAGGTCGCTGACCGGATCAATGGTAATGGTTTGATTGTCCGTGTTCAGCGTGGTGGCAATGGCTGTGTTGCCTGCTCCTCGCAGTGTCACGGAAGTGCTTGTTACTGTTACCGCAGCCAGTGAGGCATTAAACGTAATCGTAATATTACTGTGCAGTGGTGTGCCGGCTGCCTGGGTGGTGGGGCTATGTGTGCTAACCACAAGTGCCGAGCTGACATCGATGACTGAGATCGTAAAGGCGGACAGCTGGGCCGAAGCGCTACCGTCACTAACACTGATGATGATATTGCCATAATCATCTGCATCGCCCAGCCCGGGTGTGCCGCTGAGAATACCCGTCTGATTATTGAAGTCGGCCCAGAACGGTTTGTTGGTTATCGAGAAGGTGAGGCTGTCATTGCTATCGCCATCGGCGGCCGTCGGTGCAAAGTGATAGGGACTGCCTTCATTGACGGTAGTGGCGGGAGTGCCGGTGATTGTCGGTAGCTGATTGGTATCGATCACAGAAATCGTGAAGGCCGACAACTCGGCGGAGGCGATGCCGTCGCTGACGCGGATGATGATGTTGTCATAATCATCCGCATCGTCCAGGCCGGGTGTGCCGCTGAGGACGCCCGTCTGATTATTGAAGTTGGCCCAGGCCGGTTTGTTGCTGATAGAGAATGTGAGGTTGTCGCCGCCATCGCCATCGGCGGCCGTCGGTGCAAAGTGATAGGGACTGCCTTCATTGACGGTAGTGGCGGGAGTGCCGGTGATTGTCGGTGGCTGATTGGTATCGACCACGGAAATCGTGAAGGCCGACAGCTCGGCGGAGGCGATGCCGTCGCTGACGCTGATGATGATGTTGTCATAATCATCCGCATCGCCCAGGCTGGGTGTGCCGTTGAGGACGCCCGTCTGATTATTGAAGTTGGCCCAGGCCGGTTTGTTGCTGATGGAGAATGTGAGGCTGTCGCCGCTATCGCCATCGGCGGCCGTCGGTGCAAAGTGATAGGGACTGCCTTCATTGACGGTAGTGGCGGGGGTGCCGGTGATTGTCGGTGGCTGATTGGTATCGACCACAGAAATCATGAAGGCCGACAGCCCGGCGGTGGCGGTGCCATCGCTGACGCTGATGATGATGTTGCCATAATCAGCGGCATCGTCCAGGCCGGGTGTACCGTTGAGAACGCCCGTCTGATTATCAAAATCGGCCCAGGCCGGTTTGTTGCTGATGGAAAATGTGAGACTGTCACCGCTATTGCTATCGGCAGCTGTGGGCGCAAAGTGATAGGGGCTACCTTCATTGACGGTGGAGGCGGGAGTGCCGGTGATTGTTGGTGGTTGGTTGCTGCCATCTCCCCCGCTGTCATCATTATTTTCGTCAGCACACGCCAGCAATAACCCGGATATCAGTGAGATTAATAAGAGCTTAGCGATAATATTTGCCTGTTTCATTTTTTCCGCCTGTTTATTGGCCATTTCTATAGATCGTGTTCCCCGCAGATTTTTCTGGGGACTCATGTTGTATTCCATCAATAATAATTAATTGCGTTGCACTGGGCGGGGCTTTTGCTGCACCACTATATTCATACGCACCAATAGAGATCTCTCCTTCTCCTCCGCGAGGAACACCTGCTAGATCATGGGAAATGAAAAGCGTACTTGCCACTCCGGAATTATTTGCGGGGGATGTTTCACCGATAGTGTAACGGTTTTCACCCAGGCTATTCATCTGCGGGTCAACATTATTGAGGTTCGATGTGCTCCATGATGGCACCGCTGCAGGCGTGCCATTACCATCATTGAACCATAAGTTACCACCTGTTATTTCAGGTTTTTTCCAGTGTGGTGATTGGTATGGAAGATTATGGATATCAACAATAATGTTATTTGCAAACTCCCAGGTGCCACCAAATCTCCAGAGAGGGGTGTCTTGGCCCTGTATATGCAAAGCATAACCATCACTACCTGGCTCACCATACCCATAAATTGTGTTATTAATGATTCTAATGTGTGAGCGAACCGTGTCTCTCACGATGCGAATTGCAAAATAGTGTCTTTTGCTAATGGGTATCTCTAGTCCGGTGTTTACCATAAGGTTGTTGTATATCTCAATAGGCATAGACAAACAGGGGTCTACTGTACCACCTGAGGCGATATTCACGCCGCCACCTACTTGATTAATGACAACATTATTATGGATTTTCATGGGGCCTTCAAAGTCACCGCAGCCACGTTCATCATAGACGTGCAAAGCATGATGAACTTTATTGTCATGCAGATAATTCCAGCCTAGCTCAAAGGACTTAACTTTAAAGCCGCCACGGTTAGAGATATAAAAGACATGGTGTAATTTAGAGGTCGTATCACAACCGAAATCATGAATGTGATTGCCGTACACCTTGATACCACCGCCAACAGTATCTCTACCTGACAGGTTGTTCCCCGAGATAGCGCCTCCTTGTCCGTTAGCACAACCACCGGGGTAGTTAGTGATTCTGTTACCGATAGCCCTCATGCCTTTAAAGGTGCTGATACCATTACCATTTGTTTGTATGTTGATTTTTGAGAAATTCCAATACGCAGAGTCATAATTGAAGTTGTGAATACCGCGGTGTGTTGGATCCTTTATCAAAACGGTTGCGCCAGGATAAGCAGCGATCGTGTAGGGTCGTTCAGCTGTTCCTTTTAGTCTCATGATGCGTAGCCCTCCGCTGACATCCTGTTCCAAACCATCGATTGCATAGGCAATATCACCAGCATTAAATTTACCCCCGGCGCCTGATCCTACATAATTTAATGTCTGCCATGGATTAGCCCATGCCCCATCGCCAGCATTGCTGCCATTCGTTTTCACGAAAAAAATATTCCCGCTTCTAACGACAAATGGAAGCGTATTGGACAGTGTACCGTTGACGACGACATGAATATTGTTTGCACCATCCATTACGCTGGCTGGAATAGAGAACGAGATGGCTTGTATTTTTTGATAGGTGTAGAGATCTGCTGGGCCACTTGCATTCGTACCATCAGCCCTTGCCCATGAATAGACATGGGCGGCCTCTTCGTTGCCAATGTAGATTTTCGAATCACCTTGCAAGTCACCGAGGTTATTACCCCAAATTGTGACAATTGCACCTGAACCCAGCCCATCGTTTAAACCGGTTTTGGGGCCACTATTAATGTCGGAAAAATGGAGTACAGGCACCAAAGCAAAAGCAGCAGGAGCCATGAATAATAAAATAGACACCATTAAAAATTGATTAAAAGATATAGTTTTATGTCGTTTTTTCATATCCATCTCACTGTATTCTTATATCTGCAAGGTTATTAACAGCTTATGAAGGGCCGTTAAAGTTTTACTGATTTGTGTTTATACCTAACATTAATCCATGGGTCACTCGTGTAACCAGTCCTGAAGCTTCATCGACAATGAACAAGTGAGCTATGTATAACTTTATAAAATATCAGGACTGGATCGAAAACAGCAGTCTTCTACGGTAGGGTTTTGCTTTCAATGTTTGAAAAAGCGCTTTCAGTTCCATCGATATCGTAGGTAGTTACTGCGAAGTAATACGTGTTGTCATCCAATGGGCCGGTTGTGTGCTGGGTAACTGAATTGTCAGTTATTACCGCTAATACCGTTAAGTTGTTGGAGTCTGTCCCATAATAAATCCGATAACCGGAAATCTCACTCATTGCGAGAGCTGTACTATCCTCCCGACTTGTCGGGCTTGACCAACTTAAAGTAACGCCAAGTGATTGGCTGTTATCAATAACTGAGATCGTAAAGGCGGATAGCTGGGCTGAGGCATTGCCATCGCTGACGCTGATGATGATGTTGTCATAATCACCGACATCGTCCAGGCCGGGTGTACCATTGAGGATGCCCGTCTGGTTGTCAAACCCGGCCCAGGACGGTTTGTTGCTGATGGAAAATGTGAGACTGTCACCGCTATTGCTATCGGCGGCCGTGGGCGCAAAGTGGTAGGGACTACCCTCATTGACGGTAGTGGCGGGAGTGCCGGTGATTGTCGGTGGTTGATTGGTCGTAAGCACGGAAATCATGAAGGCCGCTAGCTCGGCGGTGGCGGTGCCATCGCTGACGCTGATAATGATGTCGCTGTAGTCGCCCGCATCGCTGAGGCCTGGTGTGCCGTTGAGGACGCCCGTCTGGCTGTTAAATCCGGCCCAGGACGGTTTGTTGCTGATGGAAAATGTGAGGCTATCACCGCTATTGCTATCGGCAGCTGTGGGCGCAAAGTGATAGGGACTGCCCTCATTGACGGTCGTGGCGGGAGTGCCGGTGATTGTTGGCGGCTGATTGTTGTCATTTCCCCCGTTGTCATCATTATTTTCGTCAGCACACGCCAGTAATAATCCAGATATCAGTGAGATTAATAAGAGCTTGGCGATACTATTTGCCTGTTTCATATTTTCCGCCTGTTTATTGGTAACGGTAATGTCTATAGGTCATGCTCCCCGCAGATTTTTCTGGGGGTTAATTTTTTATTCCATCAATAATAATTAATTGCGTTGCACTGGGTGGGGCCTTCGCCAAGCCACTGTATTCATATGCACCAATAGAAATTTCCCCCTCTCCCCCGCGAGGAACACCCGCTAGATCGTGGGAAATGGAAAGTGTACTTGCCACTCCGGAATTATTTGCGGGGGATGTTTCACCGATGGTATAGCGGTTTTCACCCAGGCTATTCATCTGTGGATCAATATTATTGAAATTCGATGTATTCCACGGCGGCACCGTTGCAGGCGCACCATCACCACCATTGAACCATAAATTGCCGCCTGCTGTTTCAGGCTTCTTCCGATACGGTGAGTGGTATGGAAGATCATGGGTATCAACAATAATGTTATTTTCAAATTCCCAGGTTCCACCAAAATTCCAGGTATCGCTGCCTTGACCCTGTATATGCAAGGCATAACCATCCTCACCTGGCTCACCATAACCATGGATTGTATTATTAATAATTTTAACGTGTGAACGAGTCGTTTTCATCACGATGCGAATTGCAAAGTAATGGTTGCAATTGCTACATCCTGATATCTCCAAGCCAGTATTCACCATGAGGTTGTTATAAATTTCAACAGGCATGGACAAGCAGGTGTCTCCTGGGCCACCTGAGGCGATATTTACACCCGCACCCACTTGATTAATGACAACATTATTATGAATTTTCATGGTGCCGTAAAAATCACCACATCTGCCTTCATCATAAACGTGTAAAGCGTGATGGGCTTTGTTGTCATGTAGATAATTCCAGCCTAGCTCGAAAGACTCAATGCTAAAACCGCCACGGTTGGAGATATAAAAGACATGGTGTAATTTAGAGGTCGTCTCGCAACCAAAATCATGAATGTGATTGCCGTACACCTTTATACCGCCAGCAACATCATCATCCGAACCCGACTGGTTGAGGTTGGATCCACTGATGGCACCTCCTTGCCCATTGGCACAACCTCCAGGGAAGTTACTGATTCTGTTGCCGACAGCCCTCATGCCTTTAAAGGTGCTAATACCATTACCATTTGTCTGTATGCGAATCTTTGAGAAATTCCAATACGCAGAATTGTTAGCGAAGTTGTGAATGCCACGATATATTGGATCCTGCACCAAGACGTTTGCTCCAGGATAAGCAGCGATCGTGTAGGGCCGTTCAGCCGTTCCTCTTTGCTCCTTGATGCTCAGCCCCCCTCGGGTATTTTGTATTACGCCATCGGTTGCATAGGCAATGTCGCCGGCATTAAATCTTTCTCCGGCACTTGATCCGACATAATTTAATGTCTGCCATGGATTGGCCCATGACCCGTCATTAGCATTGTTGCCATTTTGTGCAACAAAGAAAATACCGCCATCTCTGACGACGAATGGAAGTGTATTGGACAGTGTGCCATTGACAACGACATGAATATTGTTTGTACCGTCAGCGACGGTAGCGGGAATAGAGAATGAGATGGCTTGTATCTTTTGATAGGTGTAGAGGTCTGCTGGACCGCTTGCATTCGTGCCATCAGCCTTTGCCCATGAGTAGACGTGAGCTGCCTCTTTGTTGCCAATGTAGACTTTTGAATCACCTTGCAGATCACCGAGGTTATTGCCCCAGATTGTGACAATTGCACCTGAACCTAACCCATCGTTTAAACCGGTTTTGGGGCCACTATTAATATCGGAAAAATGCAGTACAGGCACCAAAGCAAAAGCAGCAGGAGCCATCAATAACAAAATTGCCGTCATTAAAAATTGAGTAAAACATATAATACTGTATTGCTTTGTCATTTCCGTCTCACTGTCGTCTT